>NZ_JBXGGR010000082.1:0-13994 GCF_056855035.1 Suttonella sp. | reverse complement strand
AAAAATCATGAAATCCAATCGAGTAACCAGACTGCGCTCCAATTCAGGGTCGGAGAGACTGTGCCATTGCCCCAACAATACCGCACGAAACATCGGCAACAGCGGATAAGCAGGACGACCGCCGTGGTCGCGCAAATCAGCCACTTTTTTACTAGCAAGTGTGTGTTCAATAGCTTGCCAATCGAGCAGTTGGGTGATTTTAAGCAAGGGGAAACGGTCGGCGTATTGATTGAGTAGGGTTTGGGCGGAGTGGTAGAAGAAACTGCTCATGGAAAAATCCTCTCAATTCTGGGTTGGGGAGAATTTAGAGGATTTTTGGGGGTTTTGCAAAGGTTTCAACCTGCTAAACGAAAGTTTGCCAAATCCTGCACCGTTTGAGGTCTGCCGTATTGGGCAAGCAATTCGGGACGCGCCACCCATTTGGAACGCACGGACAGCACCTTTTTGGCGATAAACTGCTCGCCATGTAAATCGCCCATGCGAAACGCCACATCAATGCCGTCTGCCGTCATATCCAGCACACGGTCGGTCATGGTGCAATGGATTTGGATATGCGGAAACTGCTTTTGAAACTCGGCAATCCAAGCCAAAAGCGGCTCGCAGGCAGGCACGGCGGAAATCCGTAACATGCCTTTCAAAGCGCCCTGTTCTTCAAACAGCACCTGTTCGGCATTATTTAAATTATCTATGGCAAGATAAGTCTGCTCATAGAGTCGCTGCCCTGCCATCGTCGGCTTAACGCCCGATTTAAAGCGGTCAAATAACTGAATATTAAGCGACTTCTCAAGCTCACTAATCTGCCGACTGATGGTAGCAATCGGCACGTTCAAGCGCGCGGCGGTTTTGGACAAACTGCCGTCTTGGCAAACGCCGACAAATAGACGCAAGGCATTTAAATTCATTGGCTTTCTCCCAAAATCTCCGTCATAAATTCAATAAAACTCATACATTTAATACCATTGATGCTGTTGCCCTCAAATTCATCAAGCGTTACCACATATTTGGGATAATTATCGGCAATCTTGAGCAAATTGCCGAATTCTCTTTCGGCGGTTTTATCGCCGTCAATACTTAAAGCCACCTGCACATAAATACGTTCGCCGTTTTTATCCGCTACAAAATCAATTTCTTGGCTATTTAAACCGCCGATTTTAATATCAAATCCTGCAATTTTTAAATGATGATATACCATATTTTCCAAGATTTTGCCGCGATCAGAAATGCGATAACCGATTAAGGCATTTCTAATCCCCAAATCTTCAAAATAATATTTTTCGCCGATTTCAAAAATGCGTTTCCTCTCAATATTATAACGACTTACTTTATGAATCAAAAAAGCATTATTCAAATATTCGGCATAATTTTGCACCTGAATATTAGACATATTGATTTTTTGTGATTTGAGAAAATCGCTGATTTTTTTAGCAGAAAACAAATTACCGATATTATCCGCCAAAAATTGCGTTAACTGCTCCAAAAACAATCCGTTGCGAATATTGTAGCGATTAACGATATCGCGCACGACAATAGTCGAATAAATATTTTTTAAATATTCGAAAATCACATCATCCTGTAGGGGTAATTCTTTCAAAAATGGCAATCCGCCGTATTTAAAATACAAACCCAGGGATTTATTATTGTTTTCCAATTGCATAAATTCTAAAAACTCGAAATAAGACAGAGCATACACTTGAATTTCTATCGCACGACCGCTTAATGTACCTGCAATATCGCTTGATAATAATTGGGCATTTGAGCCCGTGCAATACAAATCCAATTCATCATCTAATAATAATGAACGCAGCGCCTGTTCAAAATGGACAATTTCCTGAATTTCATCAATAAAAATATGATTTTTAAGACCTGTTTTTTTATTTGCCGAGATAAAATCCGCCAAATCTTGGGCGCTTTTGATATGGCTGAATTGCAAATTCTCTTTGTTGATATAAATGACATGGGCAGCATTATCTGCCTGCTTGATTTTTTCAATCAGCTGAAACAATAAATAGCTTTTGCCGACACGGCGCTGCCCTGTGATGACTTTAATCACTTGCTTGCCCATAAAGGGCGTGATTTTGTCCAAATATTGCTTACGAAAAATGAGATTTTGCATATTTTTCAATTCGTTTCTTAAAGTATGGTAAAAATTTTAGCACAAACCCATAAAACTTTATATCATACTCAAAACTTTTCTTAAAAATACTGAAAGTTAAAAGTATGATAAAAATTTACTTTCCAAAAATAGAAATCATCTTCCCAAAAATCGGTATTCCCTAGCAAATTCAGGCACTTTACAATACGTTCACTGTATCAGATAAAGGCAAACAACCATGCAAAACCGTATCTCCCAAATCCTCAATATCAAACACCCTATCGTTCAAGCGCCTATGAGCTGGCTTACCGACGCCCATTTAGTCGCCAGCGTTGCCGAAGCCGGCGGATTAGGCTTTTTAGCCCCGCATGCCGGACAAAGCACTAATCCCAATTCCAATCAAGAAGTGCTTGATCGTATGCGCGCTGAAATCCGCAAGGTTAAGTCCTTGACCGATAAACCTTTCGGCGTGCCCTTCATTGTGTCTTATGATTTCTCATTGATTCCGCACATGGTGGATTTGTTCATCGAAGAGCGTGTGCCTGTGGTGCTGGATAACGGCTTGCTTGACCCTGAAATTTATGCCAAATTCAAACAAGCCGGCACTAAAATCATCTGCCGTCTGCCCAATCCCAATTTAGGCGATGCCTTAAAAGCCCAAGAATTAGGCGCAGACATTTTGGTACTGACCGGCTTTGATGAAGGCGGCACCTTGCCGATGAAAGAAACAGGCAGTTTTAATGTGTTGGCGGAATTTGTCGGGAAAGTGGATTTGCCCATCATGCTGGCCGGTGGTATTGCCGATAAAAAAGCGGTTCAAGCTGCCTTAACCTTGGGGGCGGAAGGCGTATGGATTGGCACGGCATTTATCGCCACCAAAGAATGCCGCGCCAGCGAAAAAGTCAAACAATGGATTGTGGATTCTACTGCCAACGATTTATTGTTGTTCCGTACCGAGCCGTATTACTACCGTTCGCTTCCCACCGAGCTTGCCAAAAAATGCTTTGAATTAAGCGAAAACGGCGCAAGTCGGGCAGAAATTGCACAGCTGATGAATGCCGGAACGGGTATGCGTTTGGGAATGCTAGAGGGAGATTTTGAAAACGGCTATGTATCGGTAGGCAATGGCATTTCTGCCATCAATAAAATCCAAAGCGTCCAAGAATTGATTGAGGAACTGATGGATTAAAGCGTATATGGTCGGAGATGTGGAAAAGTATCACAAGGCGGAAACCGCAGGTAGTACGGCAAATCAAGCCAACGTCGTAATACTTTTTCAATTCTTCGACTATACTATATGCGTACTATACAGAGTATAATGTTATAGGGCATCCTGACGTAAATTTACTTAGATTGAAAACAGCCGAGCCGATAAAAATTCGACTAAGGCTAATCTGGCAAACAATCTTCTGTTTATAGATAAACACATGATAACATTAATATAATTTAGAATTTCACAGAACTAAAAACTAGTTGATTTTGCCTATAATGCATTTTAAGGTTAGAATATTTCCTGTGGGTAATTTGGCACAATTTAGGATTGAAAAATGGATTTTAAAGTAGCAAAATTTTACCAATCAATTGAGTATAAAAATAAAAAACAAAACCCTCCTTATCTGCTTGAAGAATATAATGATTTTTACTGCCTAAAATTTTTTAAAGAGACTAAAACTAAAACAAAAGGCGTACAAAAAACAGATGGCTCATTAGATTCTACAGATAACTTTATTATCTCACATAATGGGAAAAGTTTAGTAGAATTACGCTATATTTTTATAGACAAACTAAAGAAAAGGATTTTTTATACTACTAGCAACAGTGAGTTAAATAAGATATTACGGGATTATTTTTCATATACTAATAACATTGAATATGAAGTAGATATTGATAAATTGGAAAGCATTACTAAAATCAGTTTAGAAATACATCGAAATCATCAAATAGATTGGATCAATCCCAATGCTACAATTTCAAGCTTAGAAGAACTAGAATTTGATTGCGAACCTGATAAAACAACAGTCCATATGGAATATGCCACCCCCACCCGTTTATTAAAAGGAAAATCTTTTCAAGAAATTATAAATAAATATCAAGCAAATAATGCTAAACTCACTATGCGTGGTTTTGATAAAGAAGGAAATATTTTATTAGTTACAGAGAAAGTTCAACTTTTAGTTGAAATAAATATTGAATTTAAAGATGCTGTAGAGTTAGATTCAATCCCGTTATCTGTTTTTTGTTCTCAATTAAGAAATAAGACAAATGACATTTAAAATATTCATTAAACACTTGTTTTATCTATACAGATTCTCATTCTTAAAATTACATTTATCTACAATTTTTATTGTAATTTTTATTCATTTAACCCCGTTTATTTTGATTTTTTTCAAAATAAATATTGATTTTGAAAAAATTATAGTAAATTTAAACAATAACCTAAGCAACACATTGACAGGATTATCTATCCTAATGGCTTTTTTCATATTTATAGCACAAGGGATAAATTACTCTAAAATAAACATTACATTTAATGATGAAATCGATTTCAAATCTAGAGACGCAATCAATCACATTAAAACAAATAAAGTAATTAAAAATACAATTTTCTCATTCATCTTAACTCCTCTAATATTGTTAATCCCCTTACTTGGATTACTTATAACCCGTCCTTCTGCTTCTCAAGCAAATATTACATTAGATTTCATTATATACATTCTAATCTGCTTGATTATCATATATCTACTTGTTGGGATATTATTTTCTATAGTCTTTTGGAGTTATACCGTTACCCGAGATTAAAAATCTAGACTCTAGACTAGCAGAAGCTCTCTGTTAGTTTAGAGTCATTAAAATATTCATTATTTCTCTTTAATTTCATTCTCTCCATACGCTAAGACAAGGCAATTTTCGCCGCACTTTCCTGTAACAGAGCATCTTGCGCGGCGGCGAGTTTTTCAATGGTCGAGAGCGGGTCTTCAAGGTCGAAATTCTGCATTTGCGCTTGAAATAGGTCGCGGTGTTGAATGAAGAGTTTTAGGCTTTTTTCCAAATATTGTGCGGCAAGTCCCGCTAACAGTTCATCGTCAAAGCGCAGAGCTTCGCTGAGCATGGCTTCGCTGAAAATGGGCGCAGCCTGTTCGTCCGCCGCTTCTTCCGCCAGCATGCTGAACAGCACGGAGCGGGTAATGTCGCGCCCTGTTTGCACGTCTATGACGCTGAGTCTTTCGCCTGCGAGCAGGAAGGCGCGTAAGTCTTTGCTTTTGATATAAGCGCTTGCGCCTGTGTCGTATAGACGGCGGTTGGGGTATTTTTTAATTTTGCGCACCGCCATGCTTAGAACAACCAACGCTGCTTTTTCAGCTCACGCGGTTCAAAGCTGCCGCCGACCATGTCGCAGACGTATTTGACGCTTTCGTCATTAACTTGCCGGCATTGTCCTTGGGCATCGCAGAGCGGAATGTCCGTGCAGCGTCCTTTGGATAAATTGTGTTCGCCGATGGCTTCAGGCGTGATGGGGGCTTTGCAGGCGGCTAATGATAGGGCAACAAGGCTTAAGACGAGGATTTTACTCATACTGTGTTTCTCCGATAATGATAGATTAGCCGCAGACTGTAGATGCCCAAGCCTGTCCAGATGAACAGGAAAGTGATGAGTTTTGTCCAGTCGAACGGTTCATGAAAATAAAAAATCGCCAGCAAGAATTGCAGGCTGGGCGTACTATATTGTGCCATGGCAACGGCATTGAGCGGTAGATGCTCCACGGCATAGAGATAGAGCAAGAGCGGCGCCAGCGTAATCACGCCCGCCCCAAGGCAATAGATAATCATACTAGGCTGCGCGGCATAGTCGAATGCCTGCCCCTGCGCCGCCAACCACAGCCAAGCCGCAAGTACGAAGGGACTAAGAATCAGCATTTCAGCAAATAAACCTGCCACCGCCGGCAATTGGAATTTTTTGCGCAGACTGCCGTAGCAGCCGAAGCTGCCGCCGATGGCGACCGCCAGCCATGGAAATTCGCCGAAGACGAGGATTTGATAGAGCAGACCGATGCCGGCGCAGCCAAGTGCCAAAACACGCCATTTGTCCAATTTTTCCCCGAAAAGACAGATACCTAATGCCACGTTAATCAACGGCGTGATGAAATAGCCCATGCTGACCTGGCTGGTCAGGTTTTTATTGACCGCCACAATGTAAAACAGCCAATTCAGGGCGATGAGTACGGCGGTAATCAATAGGTTCAGGCAGGTGCGCGTTTGGCATAGCGGGCGCAGCAGGCTTGCCACCCGCCCTTGGTAGAGACAAATCATCAGCAATATCAACAAGGAAAAGATGACGCGCACATAGAGCAGTTCTTCCGCGCGCATGGCGCTCATCAGGCGCACAAAGAGCGGAAAAAAGCCCCATGTGCCAAAGGCGGCAATGAGCGCCAGCCATGCCTCGCCCTGATTAGTCATGGCGTTTGCCGACCAAGGGATCGTTCGGGTCTATGCCGTCCATAAATTGCAGGCGACGATCATAATGCGTCAGTTCGTAAATCAGACCCAGCCAATTGGCAAAGATGCCTTTGGCGGTGTCGCGCCATGTGATGTCGACTTCTTCCGTCAATGCTTCGACGGGGAAGTCGCTGTCGCCGCGCAAATAGGCGTCAATCAATGTCTGCGCATGTTCATTAAAATAATGCGCGGGCAAGGCGGGTTGATAAGACAATTTCCCCGCCTGATACAACGCCGCATCACGTTGATATTCTTTCAATAAACTTTGCACATCGTATTCGGGATGCCCCTGTAGATAGATTTGGCGGAAACCGTCGGGCGAAGTAGCTAAGGCAACGCCGCTTTCTTTACCAGCCACCAAGACTTTCAAGCCGTGCGCTTGCATTTGCGCCGCGCTGACATCGTTGCGCCGCGAATGCGGCATGTCGAAGCGAGTATTGATATTGGATAGAAGCGGGTGTTTTTTGTCTAAGACCCGATGCTCGAAAACGCCGAAGAGTTTTTGCGCCAAGGGTTGGCGTTTGATGCCGTAAAAAATCTCAAAGGCGGCATGCGAGGCAAGGCAGGAACAGAGCACGGAAGTTACATTATCATCCGCCCAGCGGAAAATTTTTCGGATTTCATCCACATAGGGTTCATCGCTTAATTGCTGATGGACGGGATTGGTGCCGGTAACAATCAAAGCATCTAAGCCCTGCTCCGCCAAATCAGAAAATTTTTCATAATTTTCATCAATATATGCCTGCATTTCCGGACTGCGCGGCACGCCCTCAATGGTAAAAATATGCACATAGAATTGCGCGATGCGGTTGCTGTTGCCGATAAGGCGCAGAAATTGCCGCTCCGTCGCCTGCAAAGCGCCGTCGGGCATCATGTTGAGCAAACCGATGTGCAGCTCGCGGATGTCCTGACTATGCGCGCGGCGGATGTCTAAGACTTCCTGCCCTTCTTTTTGAATGCGCTGCAAAGATTCTAAGGGGCGGTGCGCGACTAATGGCATCTTATCCTCTCTGTTCTTGATAAACGCGGCTTAATAAAGCCAAAAATTCATCGGCATCGCGGCAAGCCCAAACGGCTTTGACCGGCAGTAAAACGCCGTAATGCGCCGCTAAAGCGCGGTAATTGTCGCGGCGGTGGCGCAGCAATTGCGGACCGACAAAGCGCAAAAAGTCGTCGCTGTCAAAATCATCGGCATAGCTGATGCCGGTTTTAGCGCCGTATTGCTCAACCATCTGCGCCAGAAAATCAAGATGATAGCAAATCGGTTTGGGATATTTTGCCGCACGGGCTTCCAATTCTTGCTGCAAATCCTCATCCGCATCCAGATAGACCAGCAAAGTGCGCTCGGCAATAAAATTCATCAAAGCGCCGTCGTCAGCGTATTCGCCCAAACTGCCGCCGGCATCATTGATAAACCATGCGGCTTGATGACGCGCGCGCGCCAAAGGCATAAAACGCTCGATATCGTACATCGCCTGCTTTTCCGCCGCCGCAAAGGCTTGCTGACGCGCGCAAAATTCCTGATAAGGCAATCCCTGCCGCCCGATTTTGCCGATATAGGCGGATAAGACCGCCAATTGCTCAATCCGCACTTTGCCGCTAATTTGCAAGGCATCGCGCGCCAATAAGGCGGCAAATGTCGGCACCGTCGCGGCAATATCCGCCAGCCAATCGCTAATCGCTTCGTTTAAATAGCGCGTGGCGATGCGGTAATCGCCCGAATAATGGTACCAACCCGCCTGTTGCAGCAAATGGCTCAGCGTGGTTTTGCCGATGCCCGAATGACCGAGCAGAGTAATGGCTTGATGGGGAATGCTCATGATGTCTCTGAAAAATAAAAGGCATACGCCTAAGCGTATGCCTGTGTTTGATTAATGCGCGTCGGCTTTGTTTTTGATTTTTTGCAGCTGACGCTCCAGTTTCTCCTCTAACAGGCTCAGGGCTTGATACATATCTTCATGCCGTGCATCGCCGTGCACATCTTTGCTGCCCGCAACGTGAAGCGTCGCTTCGGCAAGTTTTTCGTGCTTTTCCACTTGCAAGGTAACTTGGGCGCTAGTGACATGTTCGTTCACCTGCTCTAAACGTGTCAGCATGGCTTCCACTTGTTCGCGCAGCGCATCACTAATGTCTAAATGTTTACCTGTGATATTAAATTGCATGGAAAACTCCTTTCATCTAGTTTGCAGACCATCTGCACTGCTGACAGTAGCAAATCTTGCGCAAGCCTGCAAGCATTCACAGGCGCTGATGCTTAAGCTCTAAAGACTGTATTCGTAAATTCAAAAAAAGGAAGCCTTGGGGCTTATGAGGGGTTAATCACATTAATCTCAAACACTTCAATATGCGCATATTCAGGCATCGCCAATAATGCTTCTCCGCTGCAAGAATACTCGACTCTTGTGCCTTCATAATGGATTAATTCACTGCGGCGAATACCGTTTTCGCTTAAATATTTTAACTTACGCGCTAAATTGACTACCGTTTCACTATAGTCTGTTTTATTAAATATAAGTCGCAATGTATCAATACCTTGCTCTGCATATGTTGCTTTAATAATATCGGTATATTTTTCTACGGGAATATCCCAATATATCTCTGTATCGGTCATTTGATAAAGCAAGGGCGCATTTATGCCGACATCTTCAGCCCAATCACATTCACAGGTCATTGGATAACATTGACGCTCCCCCTCAAACTCAAGCAAAGATAACAATAAGTCCACATCCAAGACGACACAATCATCTTTTATTTCATTGTTATAAGCTTCAAAATCAGGTTTAGCGCATATATCGAGCTCAACTAATCCATCATCATACAATAGCGAGCTGATACACAGGCGATAGCGCAGCTCAGTTTTGAGTTCATAAATCATATATTATCCATATTCATTTCTAGCGGACGGCTGCGCCAAAATTCCCGCAAACAGGCGGCTACCGCCAAAGGCGCATCCATATGCACATGATGCGCACCCGCCAAACGCTGCACTTGAATATCGCGCGTCGCGGCATAACGCGGCGGCAGAAACGCCCAATGCGGCGCATAGCCCTGCTCGGCTTCAATCATCAAGACGGGAGCTTCAATCGCTTCGATAAAGCTCATCATCTGCGCCTCGCTCAATAGACTAGGCTGCCAAATGTGCAAGCGGCGATCGCTTAAAAAGCGGTAGCCTTCATAGCCTTTGCTGGTATTGCGCGAGAGCAGCAAAGCCGCATTTTCCGCCCGCATCTCGCCTGCGCTCAAACGCGCCCGCATCAGGGCATCAAAATCTTGATAGACTTTTTCAGGACGGCTTTGCATATAATCCAATTGCATCAGATTATTGCGAAAACGCTGCGGCAGCGGTTCATCATCGGAAACGCTCGCCACGCCATACAATTCGATGCAGACCAAACGCGCCACGCGTTCGGGAAAAGCGCCTGCCAATAAGGTCGCCACCGCCGCGCCCATAGAATGACAGAGCAAATCCAAGCGTTGAATGCCCAGATAATCCGCCGCCAAAATCACATCGCGCAAATAATCGCTGAAATGATAGCCGCTGGCGCGCGGACGATGGGCGCTATGCCCGTGTCCGGCAAAATCCAAAGCGATAATCGTCAGATCGTCTTGCGCCAAAGCATCCGCCAAAGGCGCAAAACTCATGGCATTATCCAGCCAGCCGTGCAGGGCGAAGACGATATGCCTGCCCTGCCCGAAGCGCAATCCCGCCAAGCGGATATGCGGCAAATCAATAACAATTTCTTCGCCGCGCATTTTAGGGACAAGGATTACTGATGTCGGCATGTACCGCGTCAATCGCGGCTAAGGTATCGGCACTTAAACGCACTTCATGGCTGGCAATATTTTCCGCCAATTGCGTCAAATTGGTCGCACCGATGATATTGCTGCTTACAAATTGACGCTGATTGACAAAAGCCAATGCCATCGTAGCCAAGCTCAATCCCGCCGCTTCGGCAATAGCGGCATAGCGTTCCACCGCTACAAAAGCCTGCGGCTTGGTATAGCGCACAAAGCGGTCAAACTGCGTCAAACGTGCGCCCTCCGGTTTAGCGCCGTGGCGATATTTTCCCGATAACACACCAAATGCCAAAGGCGAATACGCCAATAACCCCACCTGCTCGCGGATAGAGATTTCCGCCAAACCCACTTCATAGCTGCGATTGAGCAAATTATAGGGATTTTGCACGCTTACCACCGGCGGCAAGCCCTGTTTCTCATGCAAACGCAAATACTGCATCAGTCCCCAAGGGGTCTCGTTCGACAAACCGATATGGCGGATTTTTCCGGCTTGCACTAATTCCTGCAAGGCTTCCAAGACTTCCGCAAAAGGCGTTTCTTTTCCCGTATCTTGCACGGCATCAAAACCCAAACGCCCGAAGCAATTTGTCGGACGCTCCGGCCAATGCAATTGATACAAATCCAAATAATCGGTTTGCAAACGCTTTAAACTGGCATTACAAGCCTCATGCAATTGCGCTTTGCTGAAATTCGCACCGCCACGGATATAGTTTTGATTGTCATTGCCGCGCGCAGGACCGGTCGCCTTGCTGGCTAAGACAATATCATCGCGCTTGCCGCGTTTTTTCAGCCAATGACCAATGATTTCTTCCGTACTGGCATAAGTTTGCTCGCGCGGCGGCACCGGATACATTTCGGCGGTATCGATAAAATTCACGCCATGCGCCAAGGCATAATCCAATTGCTCATGCGCCTGCACCAAAGTATTTTGCTCGCCCCAAGTCATCGTGCCTAAGCAAATTACGCTGACTTCGATATCGGTCTTTCCCAATCTCCGCTTTTCCATTTTTCCTCCCAATCAAGGTGTTATAGTTTCTTCAGATTAAAATGAGACAATTAAAATTTTCAACATATTGAAAAGTATTTCAATATGTTGTTTTAAGGCGTATCATTTTAATCTGAAAAGACTATAATACGCCGCCTGCTGCACGCAGCAAAGCAAGCGTGCAATAAAAAAGCCACTTGGCGTATCAAGTGGCTTTAAGAATTAGGAGGTGCAACCGTTATGGTCGTTCTTACCATATGCCCTTGAACCGAGGAGGTTCAAGTGGGTGTCTCTGCTCATCTTTGGGCTTCCTGCTCGAGGCAGGCTTGCTCGCCCGACTGCGTCTAACTCCCAGGCAAAATGCAATTAGGGTCAAGGGGTCTTTGGAAACACGCGCCTAACAGCAGCACCATGCGCACACTATATGCCAAATCCCCGATGCTGTAAAGCCCAAATAACAACAAATTTTTACATTTTTCATTTCTTTGCCGCTGACCATTTTGTCTTTAAAAATTATTTTTATTTTTATAGGGATAGAAAAAAATATGCTCGGACTTGATATAAATCATGCGAATATTAAACAGAATGTTTATCATTTGATAAACAATTTCAAGGAGAGATTATGCGTTTACTTACTTATTTACCGCTGCTAGCGGTATCCGCTGCCATGGCGGAAGAATCCTTAAACCTTGCCGGCGCAGAGCAATACGGCACGCAGCTTAGCTTTGCCCCGCCGCCGATTATCACGCCGCAGACGGATTTCCTTCAGCCGCAGGAATTGCAATTCGACTATCTGCCTGCTTGGAGCCATATCGGTGTGGCGCAAGACGTCGCCGGCAATATTGAGCGGCCTTTCCATACCGCCGCAAGTGTAAGCGCGCATGGTAATACGCAAAGAATGCTATACCGCCAACGCGGCGCCAATGCCTATGTAGTCGCGCAGGCATACCGCCAAGAACTCAAGGATTATCAAGACGGCGACGGCAATTCCGTCAATGCCGGCTATAAACGCGACGGACAAATGCTGATGTTCGGCTTTGTGCCCGACAGCAATCAAGAATACCGCCTCGGTGCCGTCCGCGATAATATCCGCGATGACAAACAGCCTCAGCATAATATGGATGCGCTCGACACACGGCGCAGAGTTTTCACTGCCGGCGCAAGAATCGGTGCGCAAGACCAAAGCAATACCTTTAATTTCAATATCCGCCATGTCGATTTGGCGCGTTCCGCCAGCAATTTCAACTTGCGTACACCAGCAAATCCCAATCAGCGCATCAAAATGGAAATCGACCGCCAACGCTTATTCCTTGATGCCGACTACCGCCTGAAATACGGCGCACACCGCTCGCAATTCGGTCTGAAATACGAGCATGACGAACATCAGGCCGAACGTTTTGTCATCAATCCGATGGGCGCAGCGCTGCGCAACGCCTTCCGTTTTCCGGACGTACACAGCGAACGCTTCCACATTTTCTACGACCATATCTGGCAAATCGCGCCTGAACATCGCCTAAGTGCCGGTATCAGCTATGATCATTTGACTGCCGATCCCAGAGCGCGGAATACCGCTACGGCAACACCCGCACCAAACAATGTCTGGTTTATGCATTACGGTAAGCGCGTAGATGACAAACTCACAACCGACGGCGTCGGCGTCGCGGTGGCTTATGAATTTGCACCGAACGAACAGCACAAATACCGCATAGCGCTGGACAGCCTGATTCGCCAACCTGACAATACCGAACGTTTTCATGCCCTTGTCGGACAAAATGGTCTTGGCTGGATTGGCAATCCCTTCCTTGAGCCGGAACGCCATAACCGCCTAAGCCTCAGCGGACAATGGCAGGGCAGCGCTTGGCGCGATTACGGCAAAATCGCCGGCGGCGACGCGGCAGAGGCTTGGCAAATCAAAGCCGGCATGTACTATGATAAAGTCAATAATTTCATCACCCTAGACCGAATCCGCCGTCCGGCTATGCCGCTAAACGGCAATATCATCAGCCGCAATGTCGATGCCACTCTCATCGGCGCGGAACTTGAAGCCGCCAAGAGCTTTAGCCACAATCTCGCCGCACGCGCCAAAATCCGCTACCAATACGGCGAAAACGACAGCGACAAACGTCCGCTCTACAATGTACGCCCGCTTACTGCCGACTTCGCCCTTGATTGGCGGGATTACACCGCCTTCGGCAGCTACAACCTTGGTGCAAACCTGCATTATGCCCATAAAAGCAAGCGTCTGGACAGCAATAGCGCCACAGGTCTGGGCTTCGACAATCCCAAACATTATCAGAGCTATGCCGCGGTAAACCTCTACGGCGGACTGCAATGGAGCGACCGCTTTGCCCTCAGCGCCGGCGTAAACAACCTCTTTGACCGCCAATATTATGCCTTTAACGAACAACCGCACGTTGCCGCGCAAAGGTCAATTGCCGTCGCCGCCCCCGAACGTACCTTCTGGCTCGGCTTTAACTTCAATTTCTAAATCATCATTTTAAAATGATAAAAAAATCATTATTTTACAGATGGATAATAATTTCACTTAACTTTGTTTCCCACTTTATTTCCCTTTTTAGCTATTTTAGCTAGCTTCTTTCGTATAAAAACTGCAAAGAAGAAAAAA
>NZ_JBXGGR010000078.1:0-15163 GCF_056855035.1 Suttonella sp. | reverse complement strand
GTAGGCTTTAAATTGCCCGCCAAAACGGTCTGCACCTACTTTGGTCAATGCCGCTGTCAGCGTCGTTTTACCATGGTCTACGTGACCGATCGTGCCCACGTTTACGTGGGGCTTCGTACGTTCAAATTTCTCTTTTGACATATTTTTTCTCCGTCAAGGAATTAAGATTTACTTTTAATGACTTCTTCAACGACGTTATTCGGCGCTTCATTATAGCAATCGAATTCCATCGAGTAATTTGCACGACCCTGACTCAATGAGCGCAGAGAAGTTGCATAACCAAACATATTTGCCAAAGGCACTTGAGCACGGATAATTTTGCCTGTTGACTCTTCATCCATACCTTGAATCAAACCGCGACGGCTGTTCAAATCTCCGATTACATCGCCCATATAATCTTCCGGGGTCGAGACTTCTACCTTCATCATCGGTTCAAGCAAGACAGGCTTAGCTTTACGAGCACCTTGTTTAAATCCTTCTGCAGCAGCAAGCTTAAATGCCATCTCAGATGAGTCAACCTCATGGTAAGAACCATCAAACAAAGTAACTTTAACATCTACTAATGGATAACCTGCCAAGACGCCATTTTGCATTTGCTCTTGAACACCCTTATCAACTGCCGGAATATATTCTTTAGGAACAACACCACCGACAATTGCCGAGACAAATTCATAACCGAAGCCCGGTTCTTGAGGTTCAATACGCAACCACACATGACCAAACTGACCGCGACCGCCTGATTGACGCACGAATTTACCCTCTTGCTCAACAGATTCGCGAATTGTTTCGCGATAAGCCACCTGAGGAGCGCCAACGTTTGCTTCAACTTTAAACTCACGCTTCATTCGGTCAACAATAATCTCAAGATGTAGTTCGCCCATACCGGAAATAATGGTCTGCCCTGTTTCTTCATCCGTATGCACACGGAATGAAGGATCTTCCTGTGCCAACTTACCTAAAGCCATACCCATTTTTTCTTGGTCAGCTTTTGTCTTAGGCTCAACCGCAACCGAAATAACAGGCTCGGGGAATTCCATGCGCTCTAAAATAATCGGCTTATTCACATCACATAAAGTCTCACCCGTGACCACATCTTTCAAACCGATACAAGCCGCAATATCCCCCGCCAAGACTTCTTTAATCTCTTCACGAGTATTAGCGTGCATTTGCACGATACGCCCGATACGCTCTTTTTTATTTTTTACAGAATTCAGAACAGTTGAACCGGCTTCTAAAACACCTGAATAGCAACGAATGAACGTTAACGTTCCAACAAAAGGATCGGTTGCAATCTTAAATGCCAAAGCAGAGAAAGGCGCATCATCACTTGATTCGCGCGAATCCGTTTCCTCTGTATTCGGGTCAACGCCTTGAATTGCCGGCACATCAACTGGACTTGGCAATAATTCAACTACCTTATCCAGCATTGCTTGCACGCCTTTATTTTTGAAAGACGAACCGCACACTACAGGAATAATTTCATTGGCAATCGTGCGTTCACGCAAACCGCGAACAATTTCTTCTTCGCTTAACTCGCCCTCTTCTAAATACTTATTCATCAACTCTTCATTTGCTTCCGCCGCTGCTTCTACCAATTGCTCACGCAATTTTGTCGCCTGCTCAAGGAGATCAGCAGGAACATCGGCATATTCAAATGATGTACCTTTATTATCTTCATTCCAGATGATTTCTTTCATCTTGATAAGATCAACAACACCCTTAAAGGTGTCTTCTGCACCTACAGGAATCTGTAAAGGCACTGGGTTAGCTTTCAAACGGTCGCGCATTTGCTCAACAACACGCAGGAAGTTTGCTCCGGTGCGATCCATTTTATTGACATAAGCAATACGCGGCACGCGGTATTTATTCGCTTGACGCCATACAGTTTCCGTTTGCGGCTGCACACCACCAACAGAACAAAGCACCAAACAAGCGCCGTCTAACACACGCAATGAACGCTCTACTTCAATGGTAAAGTCAACGTGCCCCGGGGTGTCAATAATATTGATACGGTGACGAGGGAATTGCTTTGCCATTCCTTCCCAGAAGCAAGTCGTTGCCGCAGAAGTAATCGTAATACCACGCTCCTGCTCCTGCTCCATCCAGTCCATTGTCGCCGCACCTTCGTGTACTTCGCCTAATTTATGCGAAACACCAGTATAGAAAAGGATACGCTCAGTAGTTGTTGTTTTACCTGCATCAATATGCGCCATGATACCTAGATTGCGGTATCGTTCAATTACGGTTTCACGTGCCACGTAAAATCTCCAAATTTAAAAGGTTGGATTACCAACGGAAGTGAGCAAAGGCTTTGTTTGCTTCTGCCATGCGGTGCGTATCATCACGCTTCTTAACGGCTGCGCCACGCTCTTCAATCGCTTCAACCAACTCGTGAGCCAAACGCTCTGCCATTGATTTTTCATTACGTTTACGAGCCGCATCAATCAACCAACGCATTGCCAATGCATTTTGACGCACCGGACGCACTTCAACTGGCACTTGATAAGTGGCACCGCCCACGCGGCGGGATTTTACCTCTACCGCTGGACGAACCTTCTCCAAAGCCTCTTCAAGCACATCTACCGGCTGCATTTGTTTTTTCTCGGCAGCAGCTTCTAATGCTTTGTAAACAACGCTTTCGGCAACCGATTTTTTACCGCTCACCATCAGCATGTTGACAAATTTAGCAACAACGATATTCCCGAATTTCGGATCGGGCAAAATGTGGCGCACAGGCGCACGTACTCTTCTTGACATGTTTTCTTTTCCTAGAAATTATGATTTAGGACGCTTGGTGCCGTATTTCGAACGACCTTGTTTGCGATCCTTAACACCTGCTGTATCCAATGCACCGCGCACGATGTGATAGCGCACACCCGGCAAATCTTTTACACGCCCGCCTCGAATAAGCACCAAGCTGTGCTCTTGTAGGTTATGACCTTCACCGCCGATATAGGCAGTTACTTCATACTTGTTAGTTAAACGCGTACGCGCAACCTTACGCATGGCCGAGTTAGGCTTTTTAGGTGTTGTAGTATAAACACGGGTACATACACCGCGTTTTTGAGGGCATCCCTGCAATGCAGGGACATTTGTTTTATCAACTTGCTTGACGCGCGGTTTGCGCACCAATTGGTTAATAGTTGCCATATTTTTTATTCTCCAAAGCGTTAATATCTTAAAAACAATTCGCTAAACCGCGTCAAAGGTGCGGGATAGTACTGTTATCTATTGCAAAAGTCAAGCATCCTCATGCCCGGCAACGTTTTCTGCAACA
Source organism: Suttonella sp. (assembly GCF_056855035.1). Taxonomy (NCBI): domain Bacteria; kingdom Pseudomonadati; phylum Pseudomonadota; class Gammaproteobacteria; order Cardiobacteriales; family Cardiobacteriaceae; genus Suttonella; species Suttonella sp. The sequence goes on along the minus strand of NZ_JBXGGR010000078.1, from coordinate 11,886 downwards.
GTTTGCGCCGCTTCGTTTTGCTGCATCAGTTCTAATGATTGTTCAGCATAACGCAATTCTCGACGCTGTTGATGATAGGCCAACCCCGTACCTGCCGGTATCAGGCGACCCACAATCACATTCTCTTTCAGTCCGCGTAAATCGTCCGCTTGTCCGACCACGGCAGCTTCCGTCAATACGCGAGTGGTTTCTTGGAAAGAAGCCGCTGATACGAATGAATCCGTTGCCAAAGAGGCTTTGGTAATTCCCATCAGCACCGGTTCGTAACGCACCGGCAACTTGCCTTCTGCTAATAGTTTGTCATTCACTTCCAAGACGCGATTCAATTCCAATTGCTCGCCGGGAATCAAGCGAGATTCGCCCGCATCGACCACCAAAGCTTTACGCAACATTTGACGTACAATCACTTCAATATGTTTATCGTTGATTTTTACGCCCTGTAAGCGGTAAACATTTTGAATTTCACGAACGATATGCTCATTTAATTCATGCACGCCGCGCAAACGCAAAATATCTTGCGGATTCGGCTCGCCATCAGCAAGCACCTCGCCTTTTTTCACTTGCTCGCCTTCAAATACGTTTAAACGCCGCCATTTAGGAATCAATAATTCTAAAGACTCCCCTTCTTCGCCGTTGATAATCAAGCGCTGCTTGCCTTTGGTTTCTTTACCGAAAGCAACCGTTCCGGTCATTTCCGCCAAAATTGCCGGCTCTTTCGGTTTACGCGCTTCAAACAAATCTGCCACACGCGGCAAACCGCCCGTAATATCTGCCGATTTACCGGAAGCCTGCGGCATTCTCGCCAAAACATCGCCCACGCGAATTTCTGCACCGTCAAGCAAATTGACAATCGCACCCGCCGGTAAGAAATAGTTCACCGGAATTTCCGAGCCTGATTGCGTAATTGCCTTACCGTTTTCATCCAATAACTGAATCAAAGGACGCTTATCTTTCGCCGAGGTTGGGCGCTGCGAGTTTTCCATCACGGTTTGCACCGTCAAACCAGTATCAGCATCAGATGAGGTTTGTACTGTCACCCCCTCTTCAAAATCGAAGAAACTGACGCGCCCTGCCACTTCGGCAACAATCGGATGCGTATGCGGATCCCACATCGCTACCGTTTGCCCTTGTTTGACTTCATCGCCGTCAACGATATTCAAAATCGCACCGTAGGCCAGTTTATAGCGCTCGCGTTCATGACCGTTCTTATCGAGAATGGACAATTCTCCGGAACGCGATACCGCCACCAGTTTGCCTTCGCTGTTAGTAACGGTCTTAATATTAGACAGGCGCGCATGACCGTTGGTTTTCACTTCAATACTGCCGACCGCCGCTGAACTTTGTGCAGCACCACCAATATGGAAAGTACGCATGGTTAACTGCGTTCCGGGTTCGCCGATTGATTGCGCCGCAATTACGCCTACAGCCTCGCCGACATTCACTTGATGTCCGCGCGCCAAATCACGACCGTAACATTGTGCGCATACGCCGTGACGCGATTGACAGGTAATAACCGAACGCACTTTAACGCGATCAACACCGGCTTTTTCCAAAACTTGAATTTCAGCTTCTTCCAGCAACTGTCCGGCTTGCAGAACAATGTCGCCATTGCCGTCGCTGACCGGCTCTGCCAATACCCGACCCAATACGCGCTCTGATAATGAGACGACCACATCGCCGCCTTCTACCACCGCTTGAATCTCAATACCTTCGCTCGTACCGCAATCTTTTTCCGTAATCACGACATCTTGCGCGACATCGACCAAACGACGTGTTAAATAACCGGAATTTGCCGTTTTCAAAGCGGTATCCGCCAAGCCCTTACGCGCACCATGCGTAGAGATAAAGTACTGCAATACGTTCAAACCTTCACGGAAATTCGCCGTGATCGGGGTTTCGATAATCGAACCGTCCGGCTTCGCCATCAAGCCGCGCATACCGGCCAACTGACGAATCTGTGCCGCAGAACCCCGCGCACCGGAATCCGCCATCATAAAGACTGAGTTGAAAGAATCCTGCTCAACCTCTTGTCCGTCATGTGTCGTTACTTTGTCTTTACCCAGTTGCTCCATCATTTTCTTAGCAACTTGGTCATTGGTGCGCGACCAAATATCGATGACTTTATTGTATTTCTCGCCGGCGGTTAATAGACCTGAAGAGAATTGCTCTTCAATTTCCTTAACTTCGCCTTCCGCTTTTGCCAAAATTTCCTGTTTCGCTTCCGGCACAACCATGTCCACGATACCGATTGAAGAACCGGAACGGGTCGCATAGCGGTAACCTGTGTACATCAGTTGGTCAGCCAAAATAACCGTATCTTTCAAACCTAATTGGCGATAGCATTGGTTAATCAAAGCAGAAATGGCTTTTTTCTTCATCGGCTTGTCAATATGGGCAAAACCCAGACCCGCTGGCAGAATTTGCGATAGCAAAGCACGGCCAACCGTTGTTTTGACACGCACCGGCGCCGTATCCGCCGTATCGCCGTCGGCATAAACTTTCAAGCGCACTTCGATAATCGCCTGCAAATCCACCAATCCGCTTTGATACGCACGCTCGACTTCCGCCACATCGGCAAAACGCATCCCTTCGCCTTTGGCATTGATGCGCTCACGCGTCATATAGTAAAGCCCCAATACCATATCTTGCGAAGGCACGATAATCGGCTCACCGTTTGCCGGCGACAAGATGTTATTTGAACTCATCATCAATGCGCGCGCTTCCAATTGCGCTTCTAAAGACAAAGGCACATGCACCGCCATTTGGTCACCGTCAAAGTCGGCGTTAAATGCCGAGCAAGCCAAAGGATGCAATTGAATCGCCTTACCTTCAATCAGCACCGGTTCAAAAGCCTGAATACCCAAACGGTGCAAAGTCGGTGCGCGGTTAAGCATCACAGGGTGTTCGCTAATCACATATTCCAGCGCATCCCAAACCTGCGGCTCATCGCGCTCTACCATCAATTTTGCCGCCTTAATCGTCGGCGCATGTCCGTTTAAAATCAATTGATGGAAAATAAAAGGTTTAAACAACTCTAATGCCATGCGCTTCGGCAAACCGCATTGATGCAGACGCAGGGTCGGACCAACCACGATGACAGAACGTCCGGAATAATCAACCCGCTTACCTAACAAGTTTTGACGGAAACGACCCTGCTTACCCTTAATCATATCGGCTAAGGATTTCAAAGGACGTTTATTAGAGCCGGTTACGGTACGACCGCGACGGCCATTATCCAATAAGGAATCCACCGCTTCTTGCAGCATGCGCTTTTCATTGCGCACGATAATATCCGGCGCAAACAGCTCCAATAGACGCTTCAAGCGGTTATTACGGTTAATAACGCGACGGTATAAATCGTTCAAATCCGAAGTAGCGAAACGACCGGAATCCAATGCCACCAATGGACGCAAATCCGGCGGCAACACAGGTAGCGCCTCTAAAATCATCCACTCCGGTTTATTGCCCGATTGCAGCAGGGAATCCATGAGTTTCAAGCGTTTTAACAAACGCTTGCTTTTGGTTTCGGAATTCGTCGCTTCCAGCTGCTCGCGGATATCCTGAATTTCAGCCGCCAAGTCCATATGTTTAAGAATGTATTGAATCGCTTCAGCACCCATCATTGCTTTGAATTCATTACCATATTCGGCAACCGCCTGATGATAGGCTTCTTCATTTAAGAGCTGATTTTTTTCCAAAGGCGTCATGCCCGGATCAAGCACAATGAAAGACTCAAAATACAAGACCCGTTCGATTTCGCGCAAGGTCAAATCCAGTAACAAACCAATACGCGAGGGCAAGGATTTTAAAAACCAAATATGGGCGACAGGCGTTGCCAAATCAATATGCCCCATGCGCTCACGGCGCACAGAGGCTTTGGTCACTTCAACACCGCAACGCTCACAAACCACGCCGCGATGTTTCAAACGTTTGTATTTACCGCATAAGCACTCATAATCCTTCATCGGACCAAAAATTTTCGCGCAAAACAAACCGTCACGCTCCGGCTTGAAGGTACGGTAGTTAATGGTTTCGGGTTTTTTTACCTCGCCGTAAGACCAAGAACGAATCACATCAGGCGATGCCAATCCAATACGGATTTGATCAAAATCTTCCGCCACATTCTGTGGCCCGTACATAGCAATAATTTCTTTCATTCCAACACCTTTGTGAATTATTCTTGAGCAAGGCCGATATCGATACCCAAAGCACGAATTTCTTTGGTAAGCACGTTAAAGGACTCCGGCAAGCCCGGATCGATACGCAAATCGCCATCGACAATGTTTTTATACATCTTCGTACGCCCTTCCACGTCATCAGATTTTACCGTCAGCATTTCTTGCAGGGTATAAGCCGCGCCATAAGCCTCTAATGCCCACACCTCCATTTCTCCGAAACGCTGACCGCCGAATTGCGCACGTCCACCTAAAGGCTGTTGCGTCACCAAGCTATAAGGACCGGTTGAACGGGCATGCATTTTGTCATCAACCAAATGGTGCAATTTGAGCATATACATGTAACCAACCGAGACATCACGGTCAAAGGCTTCGCCCGTACGACCGTCGTATAAACGCGTCTGTCCTGAGAGCGGCAAACCGGCAAGCTCTAACATTTTGCGCAGATCGGTTTCTTCTTTGGCGCCGTCAAAAACAGGCGTTGCCATCGGAATCCCTTCACGTAAATTCTGACATAAGACTAAGAAGTCTTCATCATTCAAACTCGCTAAATCCGTGGTAGCGCATTCCGGATTATGGTTATATACCGCATGCAAATATTCGCGCAATTCTTTAACGGATTTGCCCTCATCCATCAATTGCCCCAAGCGACGCCCCAAACCGCGCGCCGCCCAGCCCAAATGCAATTCGAGAACCTGTCCGATATTCATTCGAGAAGGTACGCCTAATGGGTTAAGCACAATATCTACCGGCGTGCCGTCTTCCATGTAAGGCATATCTTCTACCGGCACGACTAAAGAGACGACACCCTTATTACCATGGCGACCTGCCATTTTATCGCCCGGTTGCAAACGACGCTTGACTGCCAGATAGACTTTTACCATCTTCAATACACCGGGCGCCATATCATCGCCCTGTGCGAATTTGGCTTTTTTCTCTTCGTAGAAATCTTGCAATTCTTTGCGTTTATCGGCAAGCAATTGGTGCATGGCATCGAGTTGCTCATTAATATCCGCATCTTTCATGCGCAAATCAAACCATTGCTCAGACGCCACTTCGTCTAACAAAGCCTGATCCACTGCGGCACCGGCCTTACGTCCCGGCGCTTTTTTGATTTCTTGCCCCATCAGCAAACGCGCCACGCGGTCATAAATATCTTTTTCGAAAACACGCAACTGGTCTTTAATGTCTTGCGCAATCGACTCGATTTCCATCGCCTCGATTTCTTTGGCGCGCTCATCTTTTTCTACGCCGTCGCGGGTATAAACACGCACATCAATCACCGTACCGTCCATTCCGGTCGGTACACGCAAAGAACTGTCCTTTACATCAGAAGCTTTTTCGCCGAAAATTGCGCGCAGCAATTTTTCTTCCGGCGACTGGGAGCGTTCGCCTTTCGGCGTCACTTTACCGACCAGAATATCTCCGGCTTTCACTTCCGCACCGATATGCACGATACCCGTAGCATCCAATTTAGCTAAAGCGCTTTCTTTTACATTCGGAATATCGCTGGAAATTTCTTCAGGACCTAACTTCGTATCCCGTGCGACGCAAGTCAATTCTTCAATATGAATAGTCGTAAAGCGGTCTTCTTGCGAGACGCGTTCAGAAATTAAAATCGAGTCTTCATAGTTATAGCCGTTCCAAGGCATAAAGGCGACTAATACATTTTGCCCTAAAGCCAATTCGCCCATATCTGTGGACGGACCGTCAGCCAATACGTCGCCGCGCGCTACCACATCACCCGGGAAAACCAAAGGCTTTTGATTGATACAGGTATTTTGATTCGAGCGGGTATATTTGGTGAGATTATAAATATCTACCCCTAAGCCGCCCGCTTGTACTTCATCGTCGTTTACTTTGACGACAATCCGCGAAGAATCGACAGAATCAATCACACCGCCGCGCTCTGCACGCACCAATACACCAGAATCTTTCGCCACCACGCGTTCCATGCCTGTTCCGACTAAAGGCTTATCCGCTCGTAAAGTCGGCACCGCTTGACGTTGCATGTTTGAACCCATCAAAGCGCGGTTCGCATCATCATGCTCAAGGAATGGAATCAAAGAAGCCGCTACCGAAACAATCTGCTTCGGCGATACGTCCATGAACTGCACGCGTTCGGCAGGCATTAAGGTAAATTCGTTTTCAAAACGCGTCGAAATCAAATCGTCAACAAATTCGCCCTTTTCATTTAATTGCGCATTCGCCTGCGCAATAACAAAATTCGCCTCGTCAATTGCCGACAAATAAACGATTTCCTCAGTTACTTTGCCGTCAATCACTTTGCGGTAAGGGGTTTCTAAGAAGCCATATTCATTAGTCTTTGCATATACCGCCAATGAATTGATCAAACCGATATTCGGGCCTTCAGGCGTTTCAATCGGACACAAACGACCGTAATGCGTCGGATGCACGTCGCGCACCTCAAAACCGGCACGTTCACGCGTCAAACCGCCCGGGCCTAAAGCTGAAATCCGCCGTTTATGCGTAACTTCAGATAAAGGATTGTTTTGATCCATAAATTGCGAAAGCTGCGAAGAACCGAAGAACTCTTTAATAGCCGCCGCAACGGGTTTCGCATTAATCAAATCTTTGGGCGTCCAACCTTCGGATTCCGCCTGATTCAAACGCTCGCGCACAGAACGCTCTAAACGCACCAAACCGACGCGGAAAGCATTTTCTGCCATTTCCCCGACACAGCGGATACGGCGATTTCCCAAATGATCGATATCATCCGTGTTGCCGAAACCGTCTTTTATCGCGATTAATTTTTTTACTACATCAACAATATCTTCGCGCGATAAAACGCCTGCACCTTCTACTTCTTTGCGCCCTAAACCGCGATTGAACTTCATCCGCCCGACGCGAGATAAATCATAGCGCGTTTCATCGAAGAATAATCCTTCAAACAAAGTATCTGCCGCATCTTTAATCGGCGGCTCGCCGGGACGCATCATGCGATAAATTTCGGCACGCGCCTCTAACTCCGTTGTCGTTTCATCGGTACGCAGCGTATCAGCCAAATAACCGCCGCGCCCATGTTCATTGATAAACAAAGTATCAAATGATTTGACGCCCAATTCAAAGAAGCGCTGCAAATGCTCAATCGTTAATTCACTATTGGCAGGCAGAATTAATTCGCCGCTCTCTTTATCAATTAAATCTTGCGCCAGAATGCGACCAATCATAAATTCGGCAGGAACCTCTTGTTTTTTAACTCCAGCCGCCTCTAACTGACGGATATAACGAGAAGAAATTTTCTTACCTGCGCTAACTAAGACTTCGCCATTGGCAACAATATCAAACTGAGCCACTTCTCCGCGGAATTCTTCCGGCTCGAATTGCATCTCGATTTTGCCGTCTTTGGTAATGGTAAAATGCTGTTTATCAAAAAACATATCCAGCATTTGCTGGTTATCATAGCCCAAAGCACGTAATAAAATCGTCACCGGCAATTTACGCCGACGGTCAATACGGCAATAAATCAGATCCTTAGCATCAAATTCAAAATCCAACCACGAGCCGCGATACGGAATAATGCGCGCATTAAATAATAATTTGCCGGAACTATGCCCTTGACCATTATCATCACCGAAAAACACCCCCGGAGAGCGGTGCAATTGAGAAACCACCACTCTTTCAGTACCGTTGATGACAAATGTGCCATTATCCGTCATTAAAGGCATTTCGCCCATATAAACCGATTCAGACTCAATCACTTGCTTTAATTTTTTCTTAGTGCTGTTTTTATCATAAATCGCCAAACGTAAACGGGCGCGCAGTGGACTGGCATAAGTCACTCCCCGCAATTGACACTCCCGCACATCAAATTCAGGTTTACCGAGGTCATAACCGATAAACATCAATTCAACCATTTCATTATGACTTTTTATAGGGAAAATTGAATTGAAAGCTTCTTGCAAACCTTTATTCTCACGACGATCTGAAGCAACATGCTGTTGCAAGAAATCGTTATAAGAATCCAGCTGCATAGAAAGCAAATAAGGCGTTTCTAAAACGGCTGGACGCTTGCTGAAGTTTTTACGGATACGTTTTTTTTCGGTAAACGAATAGGTCATAATCAAGCAACCTCGGCATTAGAATGTGCATATTGCACGGAAATAAATGGAAAAATCATCATTGCTATAAAGACTTGTTTAATCCCTATAGCAATTAGGATTTTTGAAGACAAGAAAGAGTACCGATACTTTCGTATCAGTACTCCATAAAGAAACAACAGGGCAATTATTTTAGCTCCGCTTTCGCTCCAGCTTCTTCCAATTGTTTCTTCATTTTTTCAGCTTCATCTTTAGAAGCTGCTTCTTTGATAGTTGAAGGCGCACCGTCAACCGCAGCTTTCGCTTCTTTCAGACCTAAGCCGGTCAATTCACGCACAACTTTGATGACTGACACCTTGTTAGCACCGGCATCAGTTAAAATCACGTCAAATTCAGTTTTCTCTTCTGCGGCAGGAGCAGCATCGGCAGCAGCAGGAGCAGCAGCAACAGCAGCAGTAACGCCAAATTTCTCTTCCATCGCAGAAATCAAGTCAACAATTTCCATTACGCTCATTTCAGAAATTGCATTTAAAATATCTTCTTTAGAGATAGCCATGTTAAAAATTCCTTAAGTAAAATTCAAAAAACAGTAATAAAATTAAGCCGCTTCTTTGGCTTGACGAACAGCGTCAATAGTACGGGCCAATTTCGCAACAGGTGCAAGCATGCAAGACATAAGCATAGAAATACCTTCGTCTTTAGTCGGCAATTTAGCAACTTTCTCATAGTCACTACCGGGCAATAACTCACCTGAAATACTGACAAACTTAACAATATCTTTGCTAATTTTGTCATTTTCTTTCAGGAAATCACGCCACAAACGCGCCGCTGCACCCGGAAACTCCATTGAAAAAGCTAAAATCAATGGACCAACTAATTTTTCATCAACACATTTAAATTCTGTGTCGGCTAATGCACGGCGTGCCAAACTGTTTTTTACAACACGCAAATATACGCCGTTTTCACGCGCACGAGAATGTAATTGCGTCAGATGCGCCACTGTTAATCCGTGGTACTCTGTTGCGACAAGCGAATACGCTTTACTTGCAACATCAGCAACTTCTGCAACAACTTCTTGTTTGCCGGTTAAATTTAATCCCATTCCATACTCCTTATGGTCGGATTAGATTGTCCACCGCTTTTCGCGGGCCTTTGGCATGGCCATCTTAATTTGACGCCACTACCATCTATGCAGGAAATTAAGCCGTAGCACCTGCAGTCTTTGACGATAGCTGCATACGCAGCCATCCAAAGAATCTTTGATTATTGTTAAGCGCTCAAACCGCTAATTTCTATTTGCAAACCAGGTCCCATCGTTGTAGAGAGATAAGCCTTTTGCAGATAAACACCTTTTGCTGTTGCAGGACGCAATTTGCTAATTTCAGCAACCAGAGATTTCAAGTTCTCTTCCAATTTAGCTGTTTCAAAGTCCGCTTTACCGATAATCGCATGCACTACGCCGCCTTTATCCGCACGAAAACGCACTTGACCTGCTTTGGCATTTAATACTGCTGTTTTTACATCAGCTGTTACCGTACCTACTTTTGGATTTGGCATTAAGCCTCTTGGACCTAAAATTTGACCTAACTGTCCAACAACAGCCATCGCAGCCGGTTCGGCAATAACGACATCAAAATCGCTACGCCCGCCTTTGATTTCATCTGCCAATTCAGCCATACCAACAATATCCGCACCGGCAGCTTGAGCAGCTTCTGCATTCGCACCTTGTGCAAATACAGCCACACGCACACTCTTACCGGTACCATTAGGCAATACAGCTGCGCCGCGCACTACCTGATCTGATTTACGCGGATCAATGCCTAATTGAATCGCCACATCCACAGATTCGACAAACTTAACAGCGGAAAGCGATTTTAATAAATCTAATGCCTCAGCAACATTATAGATTTTGCCGGCAGCAACTTTTTCACGGATAGCTAAATTACGCTTAGTCTTCTTTGCCATTGTTTAGCCCTCCACCTTCAAGCCCATTGAACGGGCGCTTCCCGCCAATGTACGAACACCTGCTTCCACATCCGCAGCAGTTAAATCCGCCTTTTTGATTTCAACAATTTCTTCTAATTGTTTGCGCGTAATCGTGCCTACTTTTTCAGTATTAGGGCGTGCGCTTCCGGATTTGATGCCCGCAGCTTTTTTCAACAAATATGCAGCCGGAGGCGTTTTCTTAACAAAAGTAAAACTACGGTCACTATATACTGTGATCACAACAGGTATCGGCATACCCGCTTCTAAAGACTGAGTTTCTGCATTAAATGCTTTACAGAACTCCATAATATTCACACCATGCTGACCTAATGCCGGACCAACAGGAGGACTTGGATTTGCTTTACCTGCAGGAATCTGCAATTTGATATATCCGCTAATTTTCTTAGCCATTTATAAAACTCCTAAATGGGTATAACGCCTTTCAGCTTCCCAATTAAATGATTTTCTCTACTTGAGTAAACTCAAGCTCGACCGGGGTGGAACGACCAAAAATCATGACAGACACCTGCATACGGCTTTTATCATAATTCACTTCTTCAACCGTTCCGGTAAAATCAGCAAAAGGCCCGTCAATAATCCGCAACTCTTCGCCAATTTCAAATAAGGTTTTCGGACGAGGCTTCTCGACCCCCTCCTGCATTTTGCGCATAATCGCATCAACTTCCGCCTGCGTAATCGGCGCAGGTTTTTCATGCGTTCCGCCAACAAAACCGGACATCCTAGGAATGGAATTGACTAAATGCCATGTATCATTATTCATTTCCATTTCAACTAAAACATAACCCGGGAAAAATTTGCGTTGAGACACACGCTTTTTATTCTCTTTGACCTCAACCACTTCTTCTGTCGGGATCAAAATTTGCCCAAAGCTATCTTGCATACCTTCGCGCTCAATAACTTCCTGCAACTGTCTTTTGACGTATTGCTCAAATTGCGAATACGACTGTAGCACATACCACTGTTTTGCCATCACAACACCAATTGAACAATTAACGTTAAAATCCAATCTATAATACTTAATACGATTGCAAAAACTGTCACAATCGCCAAAACCATCGCAGTGGTTTTAATTAATTCGTCTTTATTCGGCCAAAAAACTTTATTCATTTCTATCCGAGCACCTCGGATGAGACTAATCATTTTGTGCCAATAGATTGTTTGAGTGAGTGCAGCAGCTGCCAAGACTGTTCCAACAACAGCAACCGCCAATCGCAGATACCAAGCCTTACTTGCTAAAAACAAAGAACCTGCTAGATAGAATCCGCCTAAAAACAAAACAATCGCTAAAACCGTAAACAAGCCGGATAGCGGTTTTTTTACAACTGCAATTTCTGTTGACATAAAGGATTCTCTGGGAAACATGGCAGGCGAGGAGGGATTCGAACCCCCAACCGACGGTTTTGGAAACCGCAACTCTGCCAATTGAGCTACTCGCCTATTTAACTAATGAAGAGGCGGGATTTTATCCCCGCCTTGTATTTTTGTCAAGTATCGTAAGAAAAATTACTCAATAATTTTCGCTACAACACCGGCACCAACTGTACGTCCACCTTCGCGAATCGCAAAACGCAAACCTTCGTCCATCGCAATCGGATGAATCAGTTGAACTTCGATTTTTACGTTATCTCCAGGCATGACCATTT
>NZ_JBXGGR010000010.1:0-9150 GCF_056855035.1 Suttonella sp. | reverse complement strand
TTGTCTGCCATCTTTTTTGACCTGTTTTGAGCCACAGAAAAAGCATTTTTTGTGTTCAAAGCTTTTGACCTCGCTAAAAGCCTTACAGAATAAGGCTTTTCAAACTTTTTAGCACCTAAAATGTCCCTTTGCCCGCTTTTTAGAAAACAATCAATTAAAAGACGGCATCATGCGTAAAGCCCATCGCAAGCAACCTTTAAGCCGTGATGACATAGAGCGCAATAAGGGATTATCAAAAGTTCGCTATCGTGTAGAGCAGAGCTTTGCCATTTTGCACCGAGTGTTTAAGTGTAAACGGGCGAGTTATTTTGGTTTAGAGAAAGTCAAAGGGCAAATGGTGTTGAAAGTGATGTGTTTGAATTTGTTGAAAGCAGCCAACAAGTTAAGGCTGATTGCGCCTATTGCTGCCTGAAAAGGCGGTAAGCAGCCTGAAATAGGCTGTTTAATGGGTATGAATGGGTAAAATTTGGGTAGATATTGCCATTTTTGTTGAAAACCCCAAAGCGCGTGCAAACCGCTTGCATGGCTTTGGGGTTTTGCAAAGGTTTCAACCTGCTAATTTATAAAGGTGTAGGTCGAATACAAATATTCGATCTGCCCTAGTGAAAAGCATAAAAGCGGCAATTGCCGCTTTTATGCTTTTCAGTGCTTTATTTCCCTAAATTTGTCAAACATTGGATGAACGCTGACTGCTTCGGCAGTCAGCGCGCTAAATGTTTAGGGTGTTGTGATGTTTCCGCCGACGTTTTGACGTGCAAAATCAAGCTCGGCATGTCCTAACTCGGATGTACCGCTTTGGGCATGTTTGATGCCTTGTGCGATCATTTCCGGCACGTTGGTGCTGAGTTTGCCGCCTACATCCAGCGAGAAGCGGTGGTCTTGATTGGCAGCATTAAGGATGACTTTGTCCGCGCCTTTGCCGGCGTCGTAGCGAATTGAGCCGCCTTGGTTATACAAGCCGCCCTTGATTTGCGTCTCGAGATTCGCCACTTGCAATCCCGCCTGTTGGCTGACCGCGCTGTGTTCAATGGCAATCCCCGCTTCTGCTTGTGCTTTGACGCCTAAAATCGTTCCGTTTTTCACGTCTTCTTTTAATACGTCAATCACGTTGCTTGTCGGTTTGAACGCGCTGTCTGCCGCATCCAGCCCTTGATTGAGAAGCCCTGCGACCGCATCGGCGCTGACCGGCTTGTCATTGACCAATGCGGAGACGACGGGCTCGACCGCCTGCGCCAAATGATTGCCTTGCTGCAAGGCGGCAATCGCTTTGCCGGCTTCGCTGTCGCCCGCCAGCAGCGCGGCTTCGTTTAAGCCTTGTTTGCTTAAATTCAAGATATCCGCAGGCTTGACGCTGCCATTTGCCGCATCCTTGATTATCGGCGTGACGGCGCTGTTGATATTCGCCAGCTGTTGCGCGTGATTGAGGACTTGTTTGGCGCTGTCGTCGGGGGCATAAGCCGCGGCAGTGCCGATGGCGGTCGTAATCGCTTTATCTATTTGTCCTTTATCGACTGTTCCTGCTTGCGCATTGCTAATGATCGGTTTCAGGGCTTGCGTAAGCTGATCCGCCTGCTGCGCCGCCGCAATGACTTTGCCGCCCGCCTCAATCAGAGGATTGACTGCTTGGGGTTCTGCGGCGGCAGGTTCCGCCGCTGCTGCTGCGGGTTTTTCCGTAATCGTCGCCGCTTTGCCGCCGCCGCTTGCCGCCAGATTCAATGCGAATTGCTTAGTCAGATCCTGATTGGCAAGGATATGGATATCGCCGTTGATTTCGCCGCCTAACCGATTTGCCGTGATGCTGCTATCGGTCAATGCCAGATCGCCCTTGCTATTCAGAGTGCCGCTATCCGTCAGCAAGTTTGAACCGCTGTGCTCGGTATTTCGCGCAATATCAATACTTAAACGCGCATCGCCGCTTGAAGGCTGTAATGCCGCGCCATCAATCTTAGCCGCGATATTAAAGCCCAAGCCGACACCGGTTTTGTGCCTATGACCGCTTTCGCTGCCTAAACTGATGCCGCCTTGCGTATTGGCGAGATGCGTTTCTTTGCCGACGAACTGCGTGCCACTTAAGGCTAAGCCTGTAGCGCTTTCGCTGTGTGCACTCAGATTGACGTTTTTGGCGCTAATCGTATTGGCACTATGGTTTAGACGATCTTGATGCGCGACATCTAGATGCGCGCCAAATGCGGCATCGCTTAGGGATGCGCCGATTTTCACTTTGCCGCCCACACCGACGGCGATACTTTGGTCGCGATTGCTCAAAGCATGGCTGTCGATTTGCGCGCCTTCCACATCCACGGCATTTGCTGCTGCGATAGAAGCGCCGTCTAATTTGACATGGCTGCCGCCGTTGATGACGACGCTGTCGCCGCTCACGATCTGCGCGCCCACGCCTTGGCTGCTATGGCTGTCGCCGTAATTCACTTCCGCCGATACGCCAATCGACGGCACTGCGGCAGTCGCGGCAGGAATCACTTTTGCGCCCACATCGCTTGAGAGCGCAAAGCCGCCCGATTGGCTGTTCGCCGTGTTCTGCGATTGGCTGAAGGTCGCGCCGTTTTGCGTCATTACTTTCACTGTACCGGTCGCCGCAATATCGGAAGCGATATCGGCTTTATTCGCGCTCACTTCCACCGCAGCGCCTTGCAGCAAGCCTTTTACCGCCGTCGAGCCGTCACTGTGTTCGTGTTGGAAATTCACGCCGACATTGAGATTCACATCAACAGTTTGCATATCTTTAGTCGCTGCGCTGAGAGCGATGCTGCCGCCGCCGTGATTATTCGTTTTGCCGACGGTATTGCTTGCCGCCTGATGACGATAATCGCCTTGCGCAACCGCGATAGCGACTTTTCCGCCCGCCTGATAGTGGGTGCCGACATCAGTTGCTTCCTGCTGCGCGCTATGTTGAATATCGCCGCCGGCTTGCAATCGGCTCAGCACCGCAGTGCTGCTGCTTTCTGTTGCCTTGCCGCCTTTGCCGTTTAGCACGACTCCGCCATTCAGAGCTTTTTTGCTGTCGATGCCGAAATTCAGCTTTGCGCCGCCTTGATGCTCAACGGTCGTCGTTTCGCGGCGATCAGCCGCCGCTGTTTGGCGAATCGTATCGGCTGTTTGGCGGATTTCGCCCTCGGCGTTAAGTGCCGTGCCTTGATGGCTTAAGTCTTTATTGACATTCAGATAGATATTCCCGCCGTTTATTTCGGATACCTGCGCCTTGCTGCTGTGGGTGTCCGTTTGGCTAAAGGCGCTGTCGGCTCCCAGATTGACGTCCAAGCGCGGATTGTCTTTATTGAATTGGGCATTGAGGCTTAAGCCGATGTTAGTATCGCGTTTGCTCTCGCTCAGGGTTTGCGTATCTTGTGCGGCGGTAAAACTCGCGTTGCCGGCATTGACGGTAATATCGCCGTCGGCTTTGAGTTTCGCGCCTTGCGCCTTGAGGCTGTCGGCATTCAAATCGATTGCCGCACCCTGCAAACTGCTGCCGCTATGCTGCAAATTGTCCTTGCGGCTGCCTGACTGATGAATGCCGATACCCGCGCCCGCGCTCGCTTGCGCTTTTTGAATATCGCCGGCAAAGTCGGGTTTGCCGCTTAGGGCGAGATCGCTGCTGCTGCTCTGCGAACGGAGGGCAAGCGTGCTGATGTTCAAATCGCCTGCGCTGTTGATGCCCAATGTTTGCGCCGCTTTCACCATCGCGCCGTTGAGTTCCACATCATCGCCGGAAATCAGCCGCAGATTGCTCGCGCTTTGCACGACGGCATTAGCGGCGCTTTGCGTTTGGCTGTCCTGCTGATGTTCGCTCTTGGTAATATTGAGTACCGTGCCGATTCTTTGATGAAGCCGGCGGCTGTCTTGTTCGACGACGCCGTTGATGCTCAATTTGCCTTTGCCGGCATGAATAAAGGATTCCTCCTGTGCTTCAATTGTGCTGCCGCTGATGCTCACGCCGTTTTTCGCCGCCAATAAGCCTTGACCGCTTAATTGAATGCTAGAGGCGTGAACGCTTTCATCGTTTAATTGCTCGCGATGGGCATTGGCACCGCCGAGATAGCGCGCCTGCTGCGACTCATCGCGATAATCGTTGCTGCGCGCCGCGCGGATATTGAGACGCTCGGCATCGGTAATTAAATGATGCGCTTGGATGCTGCTGCCTGTAAGCGTAATGCTTTTGCCGGCCTGCAAGACCAGTTGGCTGTCTTCGCCCGCCTCAATGCTCGAGCCGCTGAAGATTTGCTGATGCTCATGCGTATATTCATGACCGGTTTTCAGTTTGCCGCTTGCATTTTTAAATTGATGCTCGCTTTCCAGACTCTGATGTGCGACGGCGCCATCCATCCACAAATGCCCGCCGGCACGAATCGCGGCTTGGCTTTTATCGCCTAATTGCAGCTGCAAGGCATTGGCATGGATATCATTTTGGGCATGAATATGCGCAGTGTGCGCAATATTGAAATGATTGCCGTGGGTCGTTTCGCTGCTTTCTATTGTATGTTGCTTGTCAAACCATAAGCCCTTGCTTTGTTGCTGCTGCGTTTCTACCGTCTGTTTAGCGGTCTGGCTGAGGAAATGCAGATTTGCCGCCTGCATATCCAATTGATCCGCCTCGAGATGGGTGGCGGATAAAGACAGTTCGCCGCTGTGATTAAAACTTAAACGATCCGCTTTGATGCGGCTGTCGCTGATAGTGCGGCTCTCGATCGTCTTGCTTGCCTGCTCATCGCCGCTTGTCTGCGATGTGGTTTTCGCCAAACCGCCGATATGCGCATCCTTGCCGTCCAAGACAATGCTTTGCGCCTGCAAATCCACGCCGTCCGCCGCCAATTTGCCGGCAATGTTCAAATTAATCTCATCATCGGCGCTTAAGCGGGTGCCGCGCAGGCTTTGATAGGCGCGCTCATTGGTCGCATGAATGCGAATCTTGCCGCTGTGCATGCTGCCGTACAATGCGCCGTCGAGCATCGGCGCGGCATTATCGCTGTGCGCTTGCACAAGCGGTGCGGCATTGTCTTGCAAACGCACGTCGTTATGACCGGTAATGACATTAATCGCTTCTTTGTTCTGAAGATGGGCATTGATGCGCACTTTCGGCGCAATCAAATTCAGCACCGCGGTATCGGAAAAATCGCCGCCGCTGATTTGCAGAGCATTTTGGGTATCGGTGCGCAAAAGTCCCAGTTTTCCGTCTTCAATCTCCGCCTTACCGACAAGAAAACCGGCATGCGGCATGTTGATGAGTTTGCCGCCTTGATAATGGATGCCGTTGGGGTTTGCCAGCAGATAATCCGCCGCCATGCCGAAGACTTCCTGCGAGCCGAGAATCAAAGAGGGATTATTGCTAATGACCTCGTTTAAAATTACGCTTGCCGCCTGCTGATGCAAATGCGGATTGGCGCCGAGCGCGCCCGCCAATTGCGACTCTCCTGCGGCAAGCGCATTATTCAATACCGCGCCCGAGGGGCTGACGTTGTAATTGCGGTATTGGTTATGCGACAGTCCCTGCGCATTCGGCGCGGCGATATTGACAATATCCACGCCGTTTTGCTGACCGAGACTTGTGGCGCCAATCGGCTGAATGCCTTGTGAAAAAGCATAAGGCGCCGCCAGCGCAATGCCGACGGCAACCGCCAGCCGCCCGGAATGCGACAGTTTGACAGATTGATTTTTTTGACCTTTATTCATATTAAAATCCTCTAGCTATCATCAATGATGTGCGGGATTGCCTTAAGGCATCGGCAAAACCCTGCGATGCCCGAAAGCATCATTTGTGCAGATAACACACAAATTCTTTAAAACCGCCATTGCAATTGCGCCGTCCAGCGCGTTTCTTGTTTCTTATCGTCGGGCGTTTTGCCGAAACCGCGCGCAATTTGCGTATTCAAGCGCCAATCAGCGCCTATCGTCCAATTCAAGCCCGCGCTTAAGCCCAGCGCCTGCTGCGAATGGTCTTGCTCGCGCGCCCAGCCGATATCCAAACCGGCATAGGGTTCCAGACTGTGGGCGGAAAATTCCAGCGAAGGGAAATACAGCGTATTGCGCAAAGTCGCGCCGCTGCGTCCTTTTAAGGATAAATCTTTAAAACCGCGCACGGCGTAACGGTCGGCGATTTCAAAAGCCTTGGCGGCATAGAGCAAATGGGGACTGTACTGTGCATTCAACTCATGCCGGCTGCGCCATCTCGCGCCGTAGGATTGCAGCCATTGCGCATTCACATACCAGCGGCTAAAGCGCGAAACCGGCAGCGCCTCATCCTCGCCGCCGATTCCCTGCTCGATGCCCGCATCGGCGAGCAAAACGGCAGTGGGAAAGCGTTTGCTGTAGGTTAATCCGCCGCGAAGCGCCGTTAAACGCGGACTTTGCAGTTGTAGACGGGTGCCGGCAAAATCCGTCTCTTGGCGCAGATAATCTATCGCCGCATAAGCGCTTAAGATATGCGTGGCGTCGCGCGAGACCATGCGCTCGAGTTTCGCGCCGCCTGTCAGCGAACGGCTGCGATAATCAAAACGCCGACCGGCAAGCGGCAAATCCATGCCCTGATTGCCGTAAGACGCGCCGCCGTATAGCTGAAACGACCACGCGCCGTAAGGCATGCTGTAAAACACATTCGCGCCGCGGCTGTAGGCATCATTGCGTTGCAGCGTATTAGTATAGGCGCCGATATACAGAACATCCGACAAGCCCAGCGGGCTGCCCACACTCACATTCGCCCGCAGCATTTCGCGATTCGGTTTGCCGCCTTCATTATCCAGCGTCAAACTGCCTGCCCAGGCTTTGTCCGCATCATTCTTCAGCACAATGCTGGCGCTGCCGTCGCTATGCGGAAAAACATCCATGCTCAGGCGGTTGCCGGTTACTTTCGCCGCCTGATCGATACCTTGGTCTAAAAAAGCCATGTTTAAAGGCGCATTTGCCGCCTGCGGAAACAGGTGCTCAATATTCACGCCGCGCGATTGTCCGCTGATTTCCCGAATCCGCCCTTCCTTAACCACTATCCATAAGCGATCGGCTTCTTCCGCTAATTCAAACTGCGTACCGAGATAGCCTTGCTTGAGATAAGCCGCCGTAAGCGCGTGCAGCCGTTCTTGCACGATACGGCTGTTCAGGCATGCGTAGTCTGTCGGCGCGCTATCGTATTCAATCAGCGATATGCCGCGTACCGCCAGCTGATGCTGCGGCAGACAGGCGTTTTCTGCGAGTCGGGCAAAAGGGGAGTGCGCTGTAGAAGAAGACAATGGTATGTCGGCGGCGGATGCGGAAGACTGCAACTGCTCTGCCGCCCGCATCTGCAAAGAGAACTGCGCAGATTGCAGCGATTGCTGGTTTTCGCGCAGACCGTCGCTCGGCAAGGCTGTCTGCGCTTGGCAATATACATTCGAAGCAATGCATAAAATGAAGAAATAACGCCGCATTTTCGTATCCATAAAATGATTCTTATCCATGTTATCAAAAAATATCGATGATTTCGCAAAAAAATATCGACAGCCTTCTTGCGTCTTTGCCGCCAAAGAGGACTATAATTTTGCCTCTGCTGTAGGGGTTAAGGATGTTGCTATGTTGTTTTTGCCGCGCTTTCGTCCGAAAAGCGCCGAGTTGCTATTGGATTACTCTGTCGAGCGTTTGATTCGGGATATCGGCGCCGGTTTTACGGTGGCGGTGGTGGCTTTGCCGCTAGCAATGGCTTTTGCGATTGCTTCGGGCTTAAAGCCGGAGGCGGGGATTTTTACGGCGATTATTGCGGGTTTTCTGATTTCTCTGTTCGGCGGTTCGCGTGTGCAAACCGGCGGGCCTGCCGGCGCCTTTATCGTGATTGTGTACGGCATTGTGCAGCAGCACGGCGTCGGCGGTTTGCTGATTGCCACTTTCCTGAGCGGCGTGATGCTGTTTCTGATGGGCTGTTTACGCATGGGGGTTTTGATTAAGTTTATTCCCGTGGCGGTGATTATTGGTTTTACCAATGGGATTGCGGTCTTAATCGCTATGACGCAGATTAAGGATTTTCTCGGTTTGCGGATTAGCGAGATGCTGGCAGGTTTTTTCGCGCAAATTGGGGCATTATTTCAAGCCCTGCCCTCGTGGAATCCGCAGGCTTGCGCCACGGCGCTGGCTTCGCTGGCGGTGATTATCGCTTGGCAGAAGATTATGACAAGGCGGGTGAATCTGCCCGAGGCGGCAGGATTGCTGCCGCGCGCACAGGGGTCTTTGGCGCTGATTCCGGGCTCGATTATTGCTTTGATTTTTGCCACGCTGATGGCGAAAGGTCTGCATTTGTCGGTGGAGACAATCGGTTCGCGCTTCGGCGGTATTCCGCAGGGTTTGCCGCAGTTCAGTCTGCCGCATATTTCTTGGGCGGCGCTCGGCGCTTTATTGATGCCGGCTTTTACTTTGGCGATTTTGGGCGCGATTGAGTCTTTGCTCTGCGCGCGGGTGGCGGACAGCCTGATTAAGGATAAGCATGATTCCAATCAGGAGCTCTTGGCGCAGGGAATTGCCAATATGAGTATGCCTTTTTTCGGCGGTATGCCTACCACCGGCACGATTGCGCGCACGATTACCAATATTAAGAACGGCGGTAGCAGTCCGATTGCCGGCATGGTGCATGCGGTGGTGCTGCTTTTGGTGGTTTTGATTGCCGCGCCGCTGGCGCAATATATTCCGCTTGCCGCTTTGTCGGCGATTTTGATGTTTGTGGCTTGGAATATGGACGAGTGGCGGGAATTTTTGCGTTTGCGCAGTTTCCGTCTGCCTTACCGACTGACTTTATTGACGGTATTTGCCTTAACGGTGATTGTGGATGTGAGCGTGGCGGTGGAAGTGGGATTGCTGCTGGCTTGTCTGATTTTTATTTACCGCATTTCCAGTTTGACGATTGCTGAGCCGCTGACGGATGCGCCGCAGGATGTGCCGGCGTATAAACTGACCGGCGCGCTCTTTTTCGCGGCGACGAAATTATTAGAGCGGATTGAGTATCAGCAGGGCAAGGCGATGGTCTTGGATTTTTCGGGCGTGATTTATATCGACAGTTCGGGCGCGGAGACTTTAGAGGAGCTATTGGAATTTTATCAGGAGCGCAATATGCCCGTGCTGATTTGCGGTTTGCGTCCGCAGCCGCAGGATATTCTCAGGCGCTGCGGTTTGATAGAGAAAGTGGGC
>NZ_JBXGGR010000065.1:0-3399 GCF_056855035.1 Suttonella sp. | reverse complement strand
GTTTTTGGAGTTTTACCAAAAGAAGGCTTGCAAAATTTAACGGCGTAAGCAAAAATTTCGAATGGCATTTGAAAGAATGCGAATGGCGCTGGAAGCAGAGTATTGATGATTTAGAAAAACATTTATGGTCGCTTCTGCAATAAATTATACCAATCACGCTGCTAGTCTAGAGCCTTGTTTATTCAAGCGTTAAAAAAGGAAAACTATGTTATTAACAAACTTCAAAAAAATAAGCGCTGTTTTAGCTTTAACAGCTTTCACAAGCCTGTTCACACAGGCGGAAACCGTAAAAATGGGGGTTGCAGCAGTTGCGCCGCCTTATAGTTTCCAAGGAGAAGGCGCTGTTCAAACCGGTTTCAAAGTCGAATTAATGCAGGCAATCGGCAAAGAAGCCGGCTTTGATGTACAAATCATTCCCATGTCGTTTTTATCTGCTATAAACGATTTGGAAAAAGGAGAAATAGACGTCATCGGGCACATATACGGCTCAAAAGAGCGTGAAGAACAATACAACCTCATCCATGTTTATGATGATGCTTATAAATTTTTACGCGTAAAAGAGAAATCCGACGATAATATCGAAACACCGCTATCAGATAATACCAAAGTTTCTGTAATCAGCGATTCGCCGCAAAATACGCAATTAGAGAGCATTAAACATGATCAATTGCCTAATATTGAAATTAATGCAGAAGATACAAATTTTCTGGCATTCAAAAACTTATTTTTAAAACGTTCTGACATTATGCTAGCACCGATTTCGGAAATTAACTATTTAAGAAATAACTATAAAGACTTTGATTTCCAAATTTTAGATATGCCCGACCAATACATACAAAGCACGTCTGTAAATTTTGCTATTAAAAAGGACAATGCCGATTTAGCAAATCGCATTCAAGCAGGCTTAGATACAGTAAAAGCAAACGGCACTTTTGATACTTTGTTAAAAAAATACAGTCTATAAATCTGACATGAACATAGCCCTTCTATATAATATGAAGGGCTGCATCAAAGCATTTCATATGTAGCATATTCACTTAATTCGCTAAAAGCTAAGAGGTAGAAATGTTAGGACTGAAATATTTAAGTAAATTTGCTGCAACGGTTTTGCTTAGCGCCTGTTTGCAGACAACAATACAGGCAGAAACGCTTAAAATGGGCGTCAACCATAATGCGCCGCCTTATATTTATCTTGATGAACAAGGAAAACTTACGGGGTTTACGATTGAACTGGCACAGGCAATCGGCAAGAAAGCCGGTTTTGAAGTTGAGGTCCTCGCCCTGCCTTTCGTATCAGTATTAAAGGCGATGAGCAATAAGGATATTGATATTATCGGTCAAATGTACGGCTCTGCCGAACGGGAAAAAATTTATAATTTTGTAAACAGTTATGACGATGAATTCAAATTCATTCGTTTATAAGAAAAAAATGCAGCGGATTTAGCCGCTCCTTTAAATCAAAATACCAAAGTGGCGGTGATTGAAGGTTCTCCGCAATTCAAAGAACTGCAAATCATGAAAGCGCAGGATTATCCCACTATTGAAATCCGCGATTCGGATACTAATTTCCTCGCATTTAAAGAATTATTTCAAGGTAAATCGGAAATCATGTTCGCCCCTATTTCAGAAATCAATTCTTTGTGCAATAATTATAAAGAATATGAATTCCAAATTCTAGATTTACCCGCACAATATACCCATATTCAAGCGATTTCAATTAATTATGCCACCCGCAAAGACGAAAATGATTTGCATCGGCGGATTGCCAAGGGCTTTGAAGCCGCCAAGGCAAACGGCGCTTATGCCGCCCTGCTTAAAAAGTACAATTTATGATGCAACCAAAATCATACCGCTATTTATAGTTGAAGAATTGAAAAAGTATTACGGCGTTAGCTCGCCTTACCGTACGCTCTTGTACTACTTCTTCACTTCTCCGACTATAACACAGCGGCTTTTTATTTGCGTTTGCAATAATCTCTTTTATTGAAACCCTTTTTTGATACTCGTATAATCTTGACGCTTTGTAGCTTGGCTACCGATTATTTTTTATTTTAAATCATTTATGTAGGTTTTTATGATTCAAGCTGTGATTTCCTCTGCAAGTTTTGCGGAACGCCGCCAGCGCTTACTCTCTCAACTGCCTGAAGATTCGGTCTTGGTATTGTTTGCCGCGCCGGAGGCTTTGCGCAACGGCGATGTACATTATCCTTTCCGCCAAAACAGTTATTTTTGGTATCTCACCGGTTTTCCCGAGCGTGATGCGATTGCCGTGCTGCGCAAACAGGGCAATGGGGTGCATTACACGCTGTTCAATGCGGTTCGTAATCCCGAATTGGAGATTTGGGAGGGCAAAATCATCGGGCAGGAAGGCGCGCTGGCAGATTACGCGGTCAATGAGGCTTATCCTCTTGAAGAAGCTGCACAGCGTTTGCCTAAACTCTTGGCGGACGGCACGAGAATTTATTCTGTTTTAGGCGTCAATTCCGCTAATGACCAACGCCTAAGCGAACTGCTACGCGAGGTTCATCGCCTCACCGGACGCGGCGGTGCGCCGATTGAGGGTTTGTTCGATATCCGCCGCGAGCTTGACGAAATGCGCATGATTAAATCGATTGAAGAACAAAATCTTCTGCATGAGGCGGGGCGTATTTCCGCTGCAGGACATCGCGCCGCCCTGCTCGCCGCACGTCCGGGAGCTTATGAATATACCGTGCAAGCCGCGCTTGAGGCGGAATTCCGCCGTCATCAAGGCTGCCATTGGTCATTTGCGAGCATTATTGCTTCCGGCGCCAATGCCTGCTGTCTGCATTACCACGATAATAATGCGCCGCTTAAAGACGGAGAATTGATTATGGTGGATGCCGGTGCGGAATTCGGCGGCTATGCGGGCGATATCAGTCGTACCGCGCCGATTAACGGCAAATTCAGCCGCCAGCAACAGGCGCTGTATGAAATCGTTCTTAATGCGCAAAAAACCGCGATTGCCAATGCCCGCGCCGGCATTCGCCATCTCGATTTGCACCGCCAAACCAGTATTTTGCTCATGCAAGGCATTATTGATTTGGGCATTGTGGACGGCAATGCGGAAGAAATGGTCGATAGCGGTGAAGTCAAACGCTTCTATCCGCACGGCACGGGGCATTGGTTGGGCTTAGACGTGCATGATGTCGGCATTTATAAAATTGACGGAGAATCGCGCATTTACCGCCCGAATATGGTAATTACCATTGAACCGGGTCTGTATTTACAGGCAAACGATACAACGATTGAGGAATCTTGGCGCGGCATCGGCATCCGTATTGAAGACGACATTATCATTACCGAAGGCGAAGCCGAAGTAACCACTGCCGATGTGCCGAAAGAAATCCGCGAAATTGAGGCTTTGTTAGCCGAGCGGCG
>NZ_JBXGGR010000064.1:0-13834 GCF_056855035.1 Suttonella sp. | reverse complement strand
TTTAACGGTGTAAGCAAAAATTTAGAATGGCATTTGAAAGAATGCGAATGGCGCTGGAAGCAGAGTATTGATGATTTAGAAAAACATTTATGGTCGCTTCTGCAATAAATTATACCAATCACCCTGCTAGTCTAGAGCCTTCGGAGAAATGGAAAAAATAATGCAAGGCGGCAAATGGTAGACAGTACGGCAAAGCAAGCCAAAAGCTATTGCTGTGCCATACCTGAAAAAATGACGTTTAATATTTTAAAAACAATTGACTAAACATTTCCATCCGGTACAGAAAAACCCAATTGCAGATAAGCGGCATCGCTTGCCATGCGGCCGCGCGGGGTGCGCTGGATAAATCCTTGCTGAATCAAATAAGGCTCGACCACATCTTCCAAAGTGCCGCGTTCTTCGCCCACAGCTGCCGCCAAAGTCTCAATTCCAACGGGTCCGCCGCCAAAATGCTCAATCAAACGCGACAGCATACGGCGGTCGAGTTCATCCAAACCGGCAGTATCAATTTTCAATAATTTCAGGGCTTCGTCTGCCATTTGGCGTGTAATCACACCGTCGCCGCGCACTTGGGCATAATCACGCACGCGTCGCAGCAAGCGGTTGGCAATGCGCGGCGTACCGCGCGAGCGTTTGCCGATTTCCGCCGCACCGCTGTCTTCAATCTCAATTCCCAGCAACTTCGCCGCACGCGAGACAATTTCCTGCAATTGGGCGTGAGAATAATATTGCAGATGATGGCTAATGCCGAAACGATCGCGCAGAGGCGCCGTTAATAAGCCGGAACGCGTGGTGGCGCCGACTAATGTAAACGGCTGCAAATCCACTTTTATCGAACGCGCCGCCGGTCCTTCGCCAATCATAATATCGATTTGAAAATCCTCCATCGCAGGATAAAGCACTTCCTCAATCGCAGGCGAGAGGCGGTGGATTTCGTCAATAAACAAGACGTCATTGCGTTCCAAATTGGTCAGCAGAGCAGCTAAATCACCGGCTTTTTCTAAAATCGGGCCGGAGGTTTGGCGCAGATTCACACCCAATTCACCGGCAATAATTGCCGCCAACGTCGTTTTGCCCAAACCCGGCGGACCGAACAGCAGCACATGGTCAAGCGATTCCTGCCGCCCCAATGCCGCTTCAATAAAAATGCTTAATTGCGCTTTCAGCTCGTTTTGCCCGATATATTCCGCCAAGCGTTTAGGACGGACGGCACGCTCAATCGCCCCTTCTTCATTGCGCCCGGCGGCACTGATCAAACGGTCGGAATCAATCATTTGCCACTCTGTAATTTCAATTGCAAGGCGGATTTAATCAAAGCCGCCGTATCGGCATCCGGCGATTGCTTGAGCGCACTCTCAACCAATTTTGCCGCATCGGCCGGTTTTAATTCCAATGCCATCAAGGCTTCCACCGCTTCTTGCGCCGCCGTTACGCCCATAGACAAAGGCGTATCCGCCGCACCTGCCATACCCGCAAAAGCACTGTTACCGCCGACACGGTCTTTTAATTCGATTAATAAACGCTCCGCCGTCTTTTTGCCGACGCCGGAAAGTTTTAGCAAAGCATTGCTATTATTTTCACGCACAATGGCGATGAAATTTTCAACGCTGAAACTCGATAAGACCAGCAAACCCAGTTTCGGTCCGATGCCGCTGATGCGGATTAATTCGCGGAACAATTGCCGCTGCGCAATACTGGCAAAGCCGTAGAGATATTGTCCGTCTTCTCTTTGCGCATGATGAATGAACAATTCCGCGGCCTGCCCTTGCGGCAATTGCTCCAAAATGGAAATCGGCACGGCGATTTCATAGCCTACGCCGTTCACATTCATAATCACTTGATTACCCTGCTTATGCAGCACCAAACCTTGTAACCAGCCGATCATCGCCCTACCTCTCTTTGTGCTTCAAGCGTATCGCCGCCCGTAGAAAAATCCTGATATTTCCGCATTTACTTCTCCCAAGCCGACAATACACCGCTTTTTCGCTGCATAATCGCCGTTTGCAGATAATGCGCATGCGTCAGGGCGACCGCCAAAGCGTCCGCCGCATCGCTTTGAATTTTACCTGTTTGATTGAGCAGCAATTTCACCATATATTGCACCTGCGTTTTATCCGCCGCACCTTTGCCGACCACCGCCTGCTTAATGCTTTTCGCCGCATATTCGGCAATCGGCAACTGCGCCAATACCGCCGCACACAAAGCCACACCGCGCGCCTGCCCCAATTTCAAAGCAGAATTCGGATTTTTATGCACAAAAATCTCTTCTATGGCAAATTCTTGCGGAAGATAACGCTGCACCAGCTCGCCGATGCCCTGATGAATCATCATCAAACGAATAGGCATCGACTTTTCCGCCAAGCGAATGCAGCCAGAATCCACATAACGCACCTGCTGCCCTTCCACATCGACAATGCCGTAGCCTGTTATCCGCGAACCGGGGTCAATGCCCAAAATGCGGCGGACAGCTACCATCAGCTGGCGTAATCCTCTGGAAACTCCGCATTGCTGACCACGCTTTGCACATCGTCTAATTCTTCCAGCATATCAATCAGACGCATGACTTTATCCGCATCTTCCGCGCTTACCGGCGAGAGATTTTCCGCACGCATCGTTACCTCGCTTTCATCGGGCGTAAAACCAGCGGCGACCAAAGCCTCATACACGGCGGCATAATCAGCCGGTTCGGTAAGTACTTCCGCACTGCCTTCATCAAACTCAATATCTTGCGCGCCGGCTTCCAAAGCCGCTTCCATCAAAGCATCTTCATCTGCCACGCTTTCAAAAAACAAAACGCCCTGCTCTTTAAATTGGAAAGCCACCGAGCCGGAAGTGCCTAAATTGCCGCCGCATTTAGAAAAAGCATGACGCACTTCGCCGACCGTGCGGTTATTATTATCCGTCAAACAATCCACCATAATCGCCACACCGCTTGGGCCATAACCCTCAAAGCGCACCTCTTCCATCTGCACGCCTTCCAGCTCGCCTGCGCCGCGCTTAATCGCACGCTCCATCGTATCTTTCGTCATGTTCTCCGCCTGCGCTTTGCTGATTGCCAAACGCAAACGCGGATTGGAATTCGGATCGGAACCGCCGCTGCGCGCCGCAATCGTCAATTCACGAATTAAGCGGGTAAAAATCTTGCCGCGCTTGGCATCTTCTTTTGCTTTTTTATGTTTAATATTTGCCCATTTACTATGACCAGCCATTTGAATATCCTTAAATTTCTAAAAAACATCTCTGCCAAAGCCTGCGCAGAAAGCAAAGCCCGGCTTGCGCACCATCGCCCTCAACACAGCCGAAGCGCGAAAGATTGCATAAAAAATGGGGCGCAAGTGTATCACGCCGCCGCAAAATCTGCTGCTTTTGGCAAAGAAAAAAGCGCGACCAGCGCGCTTTTCAAAGCTTATAAATGCCTATTTATGCGTCACAATACTGACTTTGGCAACACCAGCTTGCAATACGCCTAATTGCTGCGCCGCCGCCTTAGACAAATCAATCACGCGATCGCCGTGGAAAGGTCCGCGATCATTGATGCGCACAATCACGCTTTTGCCATTATTCAGATTGGTTACCTTCACTTGGCTGCCCAAAGGCAGATGCTTATGCGCGGCAGTCATATCATGCATATTATAGACTTCGCCGCTGGCGGTTTTGCGCCCGTGAAAACCGGGACCATACCAAGAAGCCGAACCTTCTTCGGCAAAATTTTCCGCCGTACTGAGGGTGCGGTAAGTTTTGCCGCGCACGGTATAAGTAACGGATTTGGCAATCGCCGTGCTTTGCGCAACAACTTTAGCCTGTTTTTGGCTGGCAGCTTGAGCAGCGGCTTGATTGACGGCTTTGCCGCTGTAATCCACCGCCGCAAAAGGATCTTGATGAGTAAAATCAATCACTTTGACGATATTGACTTCCGCTTTGGCAGGTGCGGCAGGTTTAGGTGCTTCTGTTTTTACGGCAACAGCTTGCGCAGGTTTAGCCTGTGGAGGATTAACTTGGGCAAATAGTGCCACGTCAGAATTTTTCGTGAAATCAATAGTTTTCACAATTTTGCGCGGGGCTTCGACAGGCGTGGCAATTGGACCTTGCTGTGCATAAGCCGAGAGCGGGAGCAGATAGGCTACCGCTAGCAAAGCGCTTAGACTTTGTTTTTTCATCAATAGATCTCGTTAATTGGACTCTTTGATGGCAGCAGCCAAATTGCTCACCGCCATCGCATACATCGGCGAGGTATTATAGCGGGTAATCACATAGAAATTATTATAAATAATAAACGCCAATTCCTCTTGCTCGCCTTGCAGCACAAGGCTTCCCACCGTTTCCGCACTTTGAGAAGCTAACCAATTCATGAAATTTTGGTCAGATTTCAGGCTTTCGTCTGTGGATAAGTCCTGCAAAGGATAAGCCGGCTTCACATTGCCGTCAAAAATACTAAGACTCGGTTTTTGCGGCAATTGATAATACAAATCGCCATCTTTCTGCCAACCGCGGTTGGCAAGATAATTGGCAATCGAGCCGATGGCGTCTTCCGGACTTTGCCATAAATTAATCTTTCCGTCGCCGTCGAAATCTATCGCGTCATTGCTATAACTGCTCGGCATGAATTGCGCCATACCCATAGCACCAGCATAAGAACCCTGAATTTGCAAGGGATTCCAATCTTCTTGCTGCGCCAGTAATAAGAAATAGTCAAATTCGCTGCAAAAGAATTCGGCGCGCGGCGGATAGTCGAAACAAAGGGTAGCGAGAGCTTGCAAAACCGGTGTATTGCCCGTGACTTTGCCATAGCGGGTTTCCACGCCGATAATTGCCGTAATCACTGCCGGATCGACGCCGTATTGCGCATAAGCGCGTTCTAAGGCTTCGCGGTGTTGGTGGTAAAAGGCTACGCCGTCTTCCAATCTCGCCGCATCCGAGAAAATGGTGGCGTATTCAAACCAAGGTTTGCTTTTTTCCGACGGACGGCTGATTTTCGCCAGCACGTCTTCATCGCGATGAATTGCCATCAATAAAGACAGCAGATAGCGCGCGTCTATCTGATGGGTTTCAGCGAATTGATAAATGCGTTCGCGGGCATCGGCATTTTGCGCGTAATTAGGCGGGATGTCGGAAGTTTCTTCGGCGCTTTGCGCATAAGTTCCCTGCGCCAAAGCCAGTGCCACGATAAGGACTAAACGGAATGTGTTCATGAAAAATGCTCCTGTTTAGGGGATTGTTTGTAGCCGCCGATCAGATTAACGGCAATCGCAAAACCGGTCATAAGCGATAAGACCGAGCTGCCACCGTAGCTGATCAGTGCCAGCGGCAAGCCTACTACAGGCAAAAATCCGCTTACCATGCCGATATTAACAAAAATATTGATAAAGAACGATAAAAAAATCGCCGCCACTAGGATGCGCGCAAAGCGGTTATTCAGCCGCGTCGAGAGATACAGTCCGCGCAAAATCAGCAAGAGATAGGCGAGCAAGAGCAGGCTGACGCCGAATAAGCCCAATTCTTCCGCAATCACGGAAAAGACAAAATCCGTCGTCGATTCTGGCAGAAAGGATAATTGCGACTGCGTGCCTTCGCCGTAGCCTTTGCCAAAAACGCCGCCCGAGCCGATGGCGATTTGCGATTGAATGATGTGATAGCCCGCGCCGAAGGGATCAGCTTCCGGATTAAACAGCGTCAGCACACGCTCCCGCTGATAGGCTTTGATGCCGAACATCCAAAACAGCGGCAGGGCAATCGCCGCCATCACAGCGCCGACCCCAATCAGCCACCACGGTAATCCCGCCAAAAACAGAGCGATAATGCCGGAAGCTGCGACCAGCAGGGCGGTGCCTAAATCGGGCTGGTCTAAAATCATATAGGCGGGAACGGCGATAATCACCAGAGAAATTAACACGGTAAACAGATTCGGTGGTCGTGCTTGCCGCGTCAAATACCAAGCCACCATCATCGGCACGGAAAGCTTTGCCAATTCCGAGGGCTGAATGCGGGCAATACCGATATTAAGCCAACGCTGCGCCCCGCCCGCATGACTGCCCATCAGCAGCACCAAGAGCAGCAAAATAAGGGTAAAAGCATAAACAAAAGGCGTTATTTGGCGAATTTTGCCGGCAGGCAGACATAAAAACAGCCCAAACAAGCCCCAAGCGGCGGCAAAACGAATCGCTTGACGCAATACCGTGCCGCTGCTTTCCGCCGCGCTGTTCAAAATGACCAAGCTGAAGCCCATCAGCAGGGCAAGCAGCAGTATCAGCCACCAATCGATATAGAAAATCGCCGATTGCAGGATTTTCCATGTGCTGCGCGGTCTGACTTCATCCATTGTCATTGTTATTCTCTGCCGCGCTGCCGAGTAAGTAGAAATCGCTGATTTGCCTTGCCATCGGACCTGCGGTCGAACTGCCGCCGCCACCGCGTTCCACCACAATGCTTAAGGCAATTGTCGGCGCATCGGCAGGGGCATAAGAAACGAACATGGCATTGTCTTGATGCTCGCGCGCCAATTGGCTGTTGGGAATGCGTTGGTCGGTTTTAAAGGAAATCACTTGCACCGTGCCCGATTTGCCCGCCATGCGGTAGCGCAGACCTTGGGCAATGTTTTTGCCCGTACCGCTGTGATGATGAATCACGCGTTCCATGCTGTTTTTGGCGATTTGCCATGCCTGCGGCTCATAGACGGGGATAATCTTTTCTTCCGCCCGTTCGGGGCTTTGAAACTGCATGCTCACGGGGTCGTAAATGCGCTTGAGCAGATAAGGGGTGAAACTTTTACCGTCGCGGGCAATCAGGGCGGTCATATATGCCAATTGCAAAGGCGTAGTGGTAAAAAAGCCCTGCCCGATGCTGGCATTGATGGTATCGCCGATATACCAATTGGTTTTGTAACGCGCTTCTTTCCAAGCACGGGTCGGCATGATGCCGCTGTCTTCGTCGGGCATATCAATGCCGGTCAGCCGCCCCATGGCAAAATGTTGGCAATATTGCGCCATGCGGTCGATACCTAATTGCTGTCCCAGCGAGTAAAAATAAATATCGCAAGACTGGGCAATCGCGCCCACGCCGTTCAAACTGCCGTGTCCTGTACGCTTCCAGCAATGGAAAGGACGAGCATTGGGATTTTCCGCCAAACGGTATGCGCCGCCGCAATGCACATGACTATGTTCATGCACCACCTGATAATGCAAGCCCGCCAAGAGCATCATCGGCTTAATCACGGAACCGGGCGGATAACGCCCTTTCAATGCGCGGTCATATAAAGGTCCATGCGGATCCTCCAGCAGCATTTTGTATTGCCGCTGGCTGATGCCTTTGGTAAACAAATTGGTGTCAAAACCCGGCTTCGATACCATCGCCAGCACTTCGCCGTTTTGCGGATTAATCGCCACGCAGGAGCCGCGATGTTCGCCCAGCACTTGATAAATAAACTGCTGCAATTTCAAATCAAAAGACAGGTAAATATCCTTACCCCGCTGCGCCGGCACTTCTTTTAACAGGCGCACCATATTGCCGTTGGCATCGGCTTCGACCTGCTGATAGCCCGATTTGCCGCGCAACAGCGCTTCGTATTGCCGCTCGATTCCGCTGCGTCCGATATAGTCGATGCCTTGATAATCATCGGGATCGATGCTTTGCAAATCTTTTTCATTGATGCGGTTGGTATAGCCCAGAACATGCGCGCAGAGTTCGCCATAAGGATAGAAGCGCTCGTAATAAGGCTCAATCGCCGCGCCGGGCAGGCGGTACAATTGCAAAGCCAAGCGGTAATGCGCCTCTTCTTCAATCGAGTCTTTCAGCACCACGCTTTCATAGCGGCGGCTGCGCCGATAGCGGCTGCGAAATTGTTCGATGCTTGCGCTATCCAAGCCCAAAATCAGGCTTAATTGCGCCAGCAGCTGTTCCAAATCCTCCACATGCGAGGGATTGACGACCACTTGATAACGCAGAATATTTTCCGTCAGCGCAATACCGTTGGCATCATAAATCGTGCCGCGCTCGGGCACCAGCGGCTTGATTCTGACCCGATTGGATTGGGCACGCGTGCGGTAATAATCGTAGCGCTGCACTTGCAGGGTAAACATGCGCCCAAAGAGCGCGGCAATTCCTGCGCAGACTATCAAAGCCGTTAAGGCAACGCGGCGCGTAAAAGAACGTTTTAAATAAGCCTCGTCTTTGCCTTCCTGTTTTTTATGGCTGAGCAAATCGGCATGGGCGAATTTTTTCATCGCCGCGCCCGCCTGCCATAATGCTGCATAAAGATCAGGCTAATCATCCGCATCAACGGCCAAGCCGCTAATTGCAGCAGAAAACACCACAGCCAGCCCGCCGGCGCCGGAATACCTTCCACAATATAAAGCAATAAGAATTTCAGGACGACAAATCCCGCTCCTAGAAAAATCACGCCCAGCAATTGCTCAAATACCGACACCGTGCGCCAATACGTATGCAAGGGAAAAATCAGCAATGCCGTCAAACCGTATAAAACGCCGTGAAAACCGATGCTGACCTGCGCGGACAAATCCAATAAAAAGCTAATCGGCAAAAAAGCCCGCCACAGCGGCAAGCGCGGCTGATAATAAAACAAATACAGCAAGACCATGACCGTAATATCGGGCAGCAACAGCCAAGGTCGGAAATAAGCGCCTACCGTTAGCAGCAACCAGCAGACAAAGAAATACAGCAGCAAGGGCAAGACAGGCATTATTGTCCCCCTAATTGCGCAGGACGCGGCGGCCCGACAGGCAAAATCACTTCGGGAATAATATCGCGCTGATCCAGCAATAAGACCTCAAGCATGGAAGACAGATGCGCTAAGGGTTTGAGTTTAATCTGTAAAAAAGAATTGCGCTGATCGCGCGACACATCCACCACTTCCGCCACCGGATAACCACGCGGAAAGACGCCGCCCAATCCGGAACTGACCAAGCGGTCGCCAATTTGAATATCGCTGTCCAAGCGGATATTTTCCACCGTCAAGGCGCTGCGCTCCGCCATGCCGCTGAGCAAAGCGCGTTGCTGGGTACGCTCGACATAGACCGGCACGCGGCTGCGTCCGTCGCTAATCAGCATGACCCGCGCCTGATGTTCAAATACTTCCGTAACCTGCCCGACCAAGCCGAAAGGATCGATTACCGCCTGATGCTGATACACGCCATCAGATAAACCTTTGTTAATCAATATGGTTTCACGATAACCTTCGATATTGCTGTCGAAAATCTCCGCAATCATCACCGGCACCGTCACGCTGCCTACCGAATCCATCAACATCCGCAAACGGCGGTTTTCCGCCTGATAATGCCCCAGCAACTGAATTTGCGTGCGCAACTCATCATTTTGCGCACGCAATTGCTGCACCTGCACCGCCAAATCTTCCTCTTGCTGCCATTGCTGCCATTGTCGGCTCAAACCGCTCAAAGGTGCATAGACCATGCGCTGCAAAGGCGCATAGGCATGGTCGTGCAGCAATGCCTTCGGCTTATCCAGCCAAGGGCTGTATTTATTCAATAATAACAATAAGAGACTCAGCGTTATCGCCGTCGCCCAAGCAGGAAGCCAATGGACAGAACGCTGTTCGTCATCCGCAGGAGGCGTGGCGAACATGAATTAAGTCATCAAGAAAGAAGCAACGCCGCGTTGATCCAATAATTCCAAAACCTTGCCGCCGCCGCGTGCCACACAGGTCAAAGGATCATCCGCCACAATCACATTCAAGCGCGTTTCTTCCATAATCAGTTTATCCAAATCGCGCAGCAAAGCACCGCCGCCGGTCAGTACGATGCCGCGCTCCGCCACATCCGCCGCCAATTCGGGCGGCGTTTGTTCCAAAGCCAATTTCACCGCGCGCACGATGCTGCCCAGCGGCTCTTGCAAGGCTTCCAGCACCTCATTGGAATTAATCGTAAAACTGCGCGGCGCACCCTCTTGCTGATTCGTACCCTTCACTTCTAATTCGCGGATTTCCGCCGAAGGATAGGCGCAGCCGATTTCTTTCTTAATCCGCTCGGCGGTCGGCACGCCGATCACAATGCCGAAATTGCGCCGCACATAATCGATAATCGCGCTGTCGAAGCGGTCGCCGCCCGTGCGAACAGAAGCGGCATAGACAATGCCGTTCAGAGAAATTACCGCCACCTCGCTTGTGCCGCCGCCGATATCGACCACCATCGAGCCGTAAGCCTCATCTACGGGAATTCCTGCCCCAATCGCTGCCGCCATCGGCTCTTGAATTAAAAAGACCTCGCGCGCACCCGCCGCTTTCGCCGCATCATGAATCGCGCGTTTTTCCACCTGCGTCGCCCCCGAAGGCACGCAGACCAAAATCCGCGGACTGGGACGGAAAAAACCGCCGCGTCCGTGTGCGCGCTTAATGAAATGATCCAACATCATGGAAGTAATCTTAAAATCGGCAATCACGCCGTCCTGCATCGGGCGCACCGTACTTAAATTATCTGGCGTACGCCCCAGCATCTGCTTTGCCTGCGTGCCATAGGCGACAATCTTTTTGCGGCCGTCTTGGGGATCTTGGGCAATCGCCACCACCGAAGGCTCATCTAAGACTACGCCTTCGCCGCGCACATAAATCAAAGTATTCGCCGTTCCCAAATCGATAGATAAATCACTAGAAAACAAACCGCTAAGAAACTTAAACCGCATAGACTGAGCCTCAAAAAATAGATTGCCCTTCTCGGGCGTGCAAAGACAAAGCGGATATGATACCTTTTTAAGCGTTTTTTTACATCATCTTGCGCAAGCAAGCGCCCGAGACTTTTACTTATGAATAGCTTAACACCTGAAATTATAGAAAAAACCGCCAAATTGGCACAATTGCACATCAGCGACGAGGAAAAACAAGCCCTGCAAGCCGACCTTGCCGCCATTTTTCCGCTCTTCGACGCCTTGAACAAAGCCGAGATTTCCGCTCTTGAGCCGCTCGCCCATCCTTTAGATGCCAAACAACGCCTGCGTGCCGACCAAGCCGTTGCACGCGATTTACTCGCTACCATCGAGAACAACGCGCCGCAATTTGAAGACGGCTTCATCACCGTGCCGAAAGTCATTGAATAAGGACAACCATGAGCATTTTACACAGCAGCATTCGCGAACTTGCCGCCCAATTGGCAAACAAACAGCTTTCATCATTAGAACTGACCGAACACTATCTGCAACGCATTGAGACGCATAATCCGCAGCTTAATGCCTACATCCGCATCACCGCCGAACAAGCGCGCGCCGATGCCCAAGCCAGCGACGCACGCCGCGCCAAAGGCGAAATCCGCTCGCCCTTAGACGGCATTCCGATGGCGCATAAAGACCTGTTCTGCACCGCAGGCATCACCACCACCGCCGCCTCCAAAATGCTGGAAAACTTTGTGCCGCCGCACAGCGCCACCATTGCCGAAAACCTCGCACAAGCAGGCGCCGTCATGACCGGCAAACTCTCCATGGACGAATTCGCCATGGGCTCTTCAAACGAACGCAGCGCCTTCGGCGTAGTGCATAACCCTTGGGACAGCAAAGCCGTGCCGGGCGGTTCATCGGGCGGTTCGGCAGCTGCCGTCGCCGCCAGACTCGTGCCCTACAGCACCGGCTCGGATACCGGCGGCTCCATCCGCCAGCCTGCCGCCTACTGCGGCGTTACCGGCATCAAACCCACCTACGGCACCTGCTCGCGCTGGGGCATGATTGCCTATGCCTCCAGCCTCGACCAAGCAGGGCCTATCGCCCCCAGTGCGGAAGACTGCGCCCTTATCTTAAACGCCATGGCGAGCTTTGATCCCAAAGACTCCACCTCCAGCCAAGACACCCTGCGCGTCTTCGACAACCTGCTCAACCAGCCGCTCAACGGCGTAACCATCGGCATACCGCGCATCTATTTCCAAGGACTCGACAGCCAAATGGCGGACAACATCATGGCGGCGGCAAAAATCTATGAAAGCCTCGGTGCAACACTCAAAGACATAGAACTGCAAAACACCGACATCGCCATTGCTAGCTACTACCTCATCGCCTCCGCCGAAGCCTCCTCCAATTTGGCGCGCTATGACGGCGTACGCTACGGACACCGCTGCGAAAACCCCGACAATCTGCAAGACCTCTACCGCCGCAGCCGCAGCGAAGGCTTCGGCGAAGAAGTCAAACGCCGCATTCTTATCGGCACCTACGCCCTCTCCGCCGGCTACTATGATGCCTACTACGAACAAGCACGACGCGCACGACGCGCCATCTTAAACAGCTTCACAGAAGCCTTTGCGGAATGCAATGTCATCTTAGGGCCGACCACGCCAAGCCCTGCCTTTGCCATCGGCAGCCAAACCGACGATCCGGTCGCCATGTTCCTCGGCGATTTATACACCGTCGCCGTTAATCTCGCGGGATTGCCGGCAATCAGCCATCCGGCGGGCTTTATTCAACATCTGCCGGTCGGCTGTCAATTAATCGGACCACATTTCAGCGAAGCGCGCCTGCTCAACCTCGCCCACCGCTTCCAGCAAGAAAGCGACTATCACAAACAAATCCCCAACGCTTACGCCGCCTAAAACAAACGCCCCTGCAAAGGGGCGTTTGTTTCACAAAAAGAAATAAAAGAATCGACTATAAATCACTCTTTCCCGCTGACTTCGATAATCATCATTTCCGAGCGCGAACCTAAGCGCAGGGGCGTGCCCCAATAGCCGAAGCCGCTGCTGGTAAAGAAATGCACGCCGCCGATTTCGGCATGACCATGGTCCAGTACATACATGCTGCTGGTTATGAAATTGGCGGGGAAAATCTGTCCGCGGTGCGAGTGCCCCGACACCTGCATATCAATCGGCAGCGTGGCGGCTTCTTCGATATTGGTCGGGCGGTGATCGAGCACAAATACAGGCATTTCCTGATCGACTTGCGCCAATAATTCCGGCAAGGAGGGACGACCGCGGGCATGG
The DNA here is from genome assembly GCF_056855035.1 of Suttonella sp. Classification (NCBI taxonomy): domain Bacteria; kingdom Pseudomonadati; phylum Pseudomonadota; class Gammaproteobacteria; order Cardiobacteriales; family Cardiobacteriaceae; genus Suttonella; species Suttonella sp. The sequence goes on along the minus strand of NZ_JBXGGR010000064.1, from coordinate 920 downwards.
TCGTCATCGCGACCGATAATCGCGATTTGATTGTTAAATATCGCCGTTTCATCGCGCAATACATGCATTCCCGCCTCACGCAAAGCACGGTCATTGCCGGCAGTGTCGCCATAAAATTCATGATTGCCCAAAGTGGCGTAAACCGGTGCCTGAATGCGCTTGAGAATCTGCGCAATGCCGTCGCGGTCATAATAATCAGGATTGTCATTAATAATATCGCCGGGCATCAGCACCATATCCACCTGCTCGGCATTGAGCATAGCGACCAATTTTTCCGCCATGCCTTTGCCGACCCACAAGCCAAAATGCGTGTCCGTAACCAAAGCGATTTTCAACGGCGCCAGCGGCTTATTCAGCTGAATTTGATAGCGCAAAATGGTCGGCGAATGCGCACTGAACCAAGCAAAGCCCAGCAATGCCAAAAAAGCGGTCGGCAATAGAGGTTTTAAATATTTATCATGACGACCGCGTCCCAAGAAATGCAGCAAACCGATTGGCAAAGCGGCCAAAAACCATAACCAAGACAAAGCCAACACATTAGCGAATACGATAATGCCATGCGGCAAAAACCAACGCGCACCGAATAAACTATTGCCCAAGCCGAATAGCAAGACCACCGCATACCAATGCGGCTTATGTCCGCTCAGCCATATATACGAACGCAGTAACACAAAAAGCAGCAATTGAAACAAACAAATCACTACCGCAAATAAAAGCCAACGCGGCATATTTTCCCCTTAATAAAAAATTTCGCCCTAGGCGGATTCACATCAATGTTTTAAACTAACCTGAGTTCGGGATAAGCACCCCACTAAAAAATAAAGAGCAATTGTGATAATCTACTGTTTTGACGAAACAAACCATCACAAAAGCCCTTTAACATGGAACATCTTACAACACTTTTCTGCCAAGTAGATGAT
>NZ_JBXGGR010000058.1:0-31680 GCF_056855035.1 Suttonella sp. | reverse complement strand
GTTTTTGGAGTTTTACCAAAAGAAGGCTTGCAAAATTTAACGGCGTAAGCAAAAATTTCGAATGGCATTTGAAAGAATGCGAATGGCGCTGGAAGCAGAGTATTGATGATTTAGAAAAACATTTATGGTCGCTTCTGCAATGAATTATACCAATCACTCTGCTAGTCTAGAGCCCTATTTTTAAAGACGGAATATGTTTTTTGTGATGGGAAATAAGGAGATGAAGAAATCGCCTTGACCCTCTTTTTGCTCGGGCGGATAATCACTTTCTTTTTAGGAGAAGGGCGAAAATGAGCGAATATCTTAATTTTGTTGATGAAATGGCAAAAATTGATGCGGGAAATTTTGTCTTAGGGGAGTATTTGTATCTCGGGCAGATGAAAACTGCGGAAGGGAAAAACGTCGTGCTTTCGGTGGGCTATAAGCCGAATTACGCCCTGCGCAAGATGCAGGAGAATTTTGCCGCTTTGCGGGCAGGAGCGGAGATTCGCGAATGCTATTTGCGCAAAATCCGTGTGGGGGAGACCGATGACTGCGGCAAGATTATGTTGCCCTTGGAGATGTTGGGACAATAAGGAAAGGCGGCAAGAGCCGCCTTTTTTCTTGAAGATTAATCGGGCAGTTCGCCGCTTTGGCGTTTTTGCTTGAAGTCGCGCGTTTCTTTCACAATCACGCTGGAAAGTAAGAGTAGGGCGACGAGGTTGGGAATCGCCATCAGTCCGTTGAAGGTGTCGGCAATCAGCCAGATTAAATCGAGTTTGACGACGGTGCCTGCCATGACGCTTGCCACATAGATAAGGCGGTAAACGGGAATAAATGTTTCTCCGAAAACGTAGGCGGCGCATTTTTCGCCATAATAACACCAGCCGAGAATGGTGGAATAGGCAAAGAAAATCAGCCCGATAGTCACAATCCAACCGCCAATGCCGTGCAGCAGCAAATCAAAATTATGAGCGGTTAATGCCGCGCCTTTCAAAGTGGGGTTGAGATAGTTCATGTCATTCAGCGCCAGATTGCCCATGACCAGCACGATGCCGGTAATCGAGCAGACGACAATGGTGTCTAAGAAGGTGCCGGTCATCGAGACTAATGCCTGGCGTACAGGGTGGTCGGTTTTGGCGGCGGCTGCGGCAATCGGCGCCGAACCCAAGCCGGCTTCATTGGAGAACAAGCCGCGCGCTACGCCGTAGCGGATGACGGTGCCGATTGCCCCGCCGGCTACCGCTTGTCCTGTGAAGGCATCGGAGAGAATCAGCGACAAGGCGGGCAGCACTAAATCTATGTGCATAAAAATAATGATTAAACCGCCGAGCACATAAAACAATGCCATGAAGGGCACGATAAAGGAACTGGCTTTGGCAATGCCCTGGATGCCGCCCAAGATGACGACGGCAGTCAGTACGGTTAGCGCAATGCCGCTCATCCATGTCGGGATGTCGAAGCTGTTGAAAATGGCTTCCGCCACCGAATTGGATTGCACGGAACTGCCGATGCCGAAGGAGGCGACGGTGCCGAAAAAGGCAAATAGCAGCGCCAGCCATTTCCAATGGCTGCCGAGTCCGCGTTCGATGTAATACATCGGGCCGCCCGACATTTCGCCTTTGCTGTTGACGATGCGGTATTTCACTGCCAAGACGCCTTCGCCGTATTTGGTCGCCATGCCGAAAATTGCCGACAGCCACATCCAAAATACGGCGCCGGGGCCGCCCATAACAACGGCGGTCGCTACGCCGACGATATTTCCTGTGCCGATGGTGGCGGAAAGGGCGGTCATGAGGGCGGCAAAATGCGAGACGTCGCCTTCGTGTTCGCTGCCGTCGGCTTTTTTATCGTGCGGTTTGAAAGCCTGCTTGAGCGCATAGACGAGCATGCTGAATTGCAGACCGCGCAGCATGACGGTGAGCACGACGCCGGTGCCGACTAGTAAGACCAACATCGCCAAGCCCCAGACCCAGCCGTTGAATGCTTTGAAAAAAGATTCGATGATTTCCATCATAAACTCCTGTGGTGAAAGTTTTTTGCATTCGTTTGGGTAAAATTATTGCTGTAGCATAAAATGTGTATGTCAAACGAATGAATTTATTGCAACATAGTGAAGCAGGTTTGACAAGTGTTAATTTATTGTGGAATCAGCTGTCGATTCTGACAGCCGCCGGATTTTGTGCTACTGTTTGCAGCCTTTGCCTGCGGCATGATGGGAGAAAAATATGCGTAGCGAGCGTTTGTGGTTTAGTTTTTTCATTTTATTGGCATTGACGCTGAATTTCGGTTTTGTTTACGGCGATATCGGCAATCCGGATCATCATCATAAATTTGAATTGTTCTTTGCTTTTCTCGTGAGTTTGGTTTGCACGATTATCAAATTCGGCGACCGTACGCATCTGGGCTCTTTGCTCTTGGCGACCAGTTTGGTGGCGGACGTGCAATTATTTCTTGCGGTTTTGGTCTGGACCTTCAGTTCGGGGCCGTTGGACGGTAACGGCATGGCGACGATTGTTTCTTTTGCGGTCGGGGCTTTGGTAGCGAATGTGATTTCCGTTACCCTGATGGTAATTGAGGCAGCCAGTCTGCGCCGCTAAGGCTGTGTCGTGAACGAGGTTATTTATTTATTTTTGCAACGTATGCGGCGCCCGATTTTGGTGCTGCTGCTGAGCTATGCCGTGGCGGTATTGGGTATGGCGCTGATGCCTATGGTCGATGAAAACGGCGAGATGAACCGCCTGAGCATTTTTCAAGCCTTTTATTGGGTTAGCTATACCGCCACCACCATCGGCTACGGCGAAGTGCCGGTCGCTTTTTCGCAGTGGCAGCGGATTTGGGCGGCGTTTAGTATTTATTACACCGTCCCCGCTTGGCTCTATGCCGCAGGGAAAATCATCGCCTTATTGGGCGATCCCACTTTCCAATACGCCCTGAACGAGCAACGCTTCAGCCAGCGTGTGAGCAAATTGCACAGCCGCTTCGTGATTATCTGCGGCTTCGGCGAAGCGGGGCGACGTTTGGTACACCGCCTGCAACCCTCGGGCTATACCTGCGTGGTCATCGATATTGACGCCGACCGCATCAACCGCATGGCGCTCGACCCCGAACTGCATAATGTGCTGGCACTGAAAGGCGATGCCGCCGATGTGGAATTACTGACGCGGGCGGGTGTGCGCTCGCCTTATTGCCGCGCCGTTTTGGCGATTACCGATAATGAAGAAGTCAATATCAAAGTCGCCCTATCGGCAAGACTGCTGTCTTCCGACCGCAACCGCTTTAAAATCATTTGTCGCACCATGACGCGCCAAGCCAGCGCCAATGCCCATTCTTTCGACACCGATTTCGTCCTAAATACCAGCCAAGTCTTTGCCAACCGCCTGACAGTCGGCTTGCGCCGTCCTTCGATTGCCAATTTGCTCAGCCGCTTGAACGGCACACCGAATAATGTGCATGAAGCGCCGCCGCGACCGCCCACAGGCACATGGATTATCTGCGGCTACGGCTCATTGGGCAGAGCCTTGGTACGCTTTTTGGACTATGAAGGCATTGATACCGTCGTGATTAACCGCGACGCCGAAGGCGCTTTGCTGAAAACGCAAATCAAGGGCAAGGGCACGGAAGCCGTTACGCTGCGCGAAGCGCGGATTGACCGTGCCCAAGCGATTGTGGCGGGCTTGGAAAGCGATTCGGACAATCTTTCCATTGCTATGACGGCAAAACAAATGCAGCCCTCGCTCTTTGTGGTAGGCAGGCAAAACGAAAGCAGCAATGCGCGTCTCTTTGAAATGGCGGGCTTCGACCAAGTCATGGAAGAAGCGGATTTGCTGGTCAGCGAGATTTTCCCCTATCTGGCGCGCCCGATGCTCAGCCGCTTTATCCGCTTGGCTCGGCATCAAAGCGAGGAATGGGGGCAGCAGCTTTTGCAGCGGATTGATGATATTGCCGGTGATCATAATCCTAACCAATATCTGCTGCGGATTACCGAAAAACATGCCCCTACCGTGATTGAACATCTCAAAAGCGGACATTTGCTGCGAATGCAATCCTTATGGACTTTAGCCAATGACAGCAAGACCTTGAATCAGGCATTGCCTCTGCTGTTGCTACGCGAAGGTAAAGAAATCCTGCTGCCAAAAGCGGCGACCAATTTGCAAGTCGGCGACCAAGTACTGCTACTTTATCATCAGCCAGAAGTCGCCACACGCATCAGCCGCAACTGCTTTGACAGCGGCGCCCTATATTGGACGCTGCATAATCGCGAGAAAGTCAATTCCTATCTGCTTAATTACCTTTTGAAGAAATTTGAATGATGATTCCTTATTACCAAACCTACGGCAGCGGCGCGCAAAGCCTTGTATTGCTGCATAGCGGCGGCATGGCGGGCGAAGAATGGCAGCCGCAAATCGCCGCACTTTCCAAACGTTACCGCCTGCTGGTACCGGATCTACCGGGACACGGTAGATCCTTATTGCCGGATGACCAACTCAGCATCGGCAAATTAGCCGCCGCCGTGATTGCCATGTTAGACGCCGAAAGCATTGCCAGCGCCCACATCTGCGGTTCGTCTATGGGGGCGGCAACGGCAATGTATCTGAGTTTGCATTATCCCGAGCGGGTGGAAAAAGCGGTTTTTTATCGTATTTCCTATCAAAAAACCGGCGGTACTTACGAGCAAACCCGCCTCATGGCGGATCCCGCCTATTGGCAACGCTTCGGATTGCAGGGATGGCTGTCCAAGCTGCATGAGCCGCAAGGCGGCGTCGAGGCTTGGCGGCGCGTGATTGAACGCGTTTCCGAAGCGCTCAATCCGGCGCATAGCGAACACAATCATCGCTTGGAAGATTTTGCACGTTTGAATAAAGCGGTGCTGATTATCACCGGCGACCGCGACCCGGTCTCACCTTTGACAGATGCTTTGGATTTATACCGCGTGATTCCGAATTGCGGATTATGGGTCATGCCTTTTGCCAGCCACATCACCGCCAGCAATACATGGCGCAGCGAAGCCTTTGCCGAAGAAGTGCTAAGATTTCTCGCACGCGAAGATAAAAGCAGCTAAAATACTAAAAATTTATTGTTACTCAATGTAAGGAGAACCTATGAAATTTGTTACAGTAACCGCGAATCCGGCGATTGATTTGACGGTACACGCGCCGAATTGGCAGCGAGGGGAAGTCAGCCGCGGCGAACGTTTGGATAAAACCGCCGGCGGCAAAGGGATCTCAGTTGCTATCAATTTGGGCGATGCGGGCGAAAAAGACGTAATTGTCACCGGTTGGATGGGCGAACATAATGACGGTACTTTTACGGAAGCATTTGAAGAACACGGCGTAAAAGACGAATTTATCCGTATTCCCGGCGATACCCGCCGCTGCATCAAAATCATTGACGACAATAATGGCGAAACCACCGATATTAATTTGCCGGGATTGGAAATTCCCGCAGAGGCGGTTCAAAAACTTGAAGATTATCTGGAAAAAACCGTAGACGGCGACAGCGTATTGGTTATGGGCGGCAGTTTACCGCCCGGCGTACCTGCGCAATATTATGCCCAACTTGTGGCCAAATATCGCGACAAATGCCGCTATGTGGTGGTAGATACCAGCGGTAAAGCCCTGACTGAGGTGATGCAGGCGGAGGTATTGCCGCATGTGGTTAAGCCCAATATTCACGAATTAGAAGAATTATGCGGACACGAATTGGAAGACGATGCGCATATCGTTGAGCAAGCGAGAAAATTCCTTGACCAAGGCGTGGAGTTGGCAGTGATTTCCATGGGCAGCCATGGCGCTTGGTTCGTACGCAAAGATCAGGCCATTCATGCCGCGCCGCCGCGCGTCAAAGTCATGAGTACGGTGGGTGCGGGCGATGCAATGGTCGCCGGTGTGGTACGCGGTTTGGCTTTAGGACAAGACCTTGAAACCATCGCGCGCACTTCAACCGCCTATAGCGCAGCGAATATTCAGCACATGGGCGTGGCCTTGCCGGAACCTGAAGTCATTGAGCGTTTGATGAAGCGCGTAGTGATTTCGCAATTGCCTTAAGCATTTAAAAAGCCATCGGGATTTATTTGCGATGGCTTTTGTGTTTTTGCCTACGGCAGAAGAATTAAAGAGTATTCGTTTTTAAGCGGTCAATGAGTTGACCGCGTTTTTATTTCAGCAAATCCTGATAAGTAATCACGACCGGGGCATGGTCGGAAAAAACTTCTCCGGTATAAATTTCGGCATCAATGACCTGATCGGCGAGATTATTGGTAATAATGTGATAATCAATCCGCCAACCGACGTTTTTCTCGCGTGCGCGGCTGCGCTGGCTCCACCAAGTATATTGCAATTCTTCTTGGTTAATCAGGCGGAAAGCGTCTTTGTAGTTCAGAGCGAAGAGATCTGTCAGCCATTGGCGTTCATGCGGCAAAAAGCCGCTGTTTTTCAAATTGCCTTTCCAGTTGCGGATATCGCGTTCCATATGCGCGATATTGATGTCGCCGCAGAGAATCACGCGATGATTATCCGCCGCCAAATCATCCAAATAGGGACGGAATTTGATCATGAAAGCATCTTTTTTCGCTTGGCGCTCTTCGCTGGAAGTGCCGGAATGCATATACAGGGAAATAATGTGTAAATCGCCGTAGCGGGCTTCCAAATAGCGTCCTTCGCAATCCACTTCTTCCCAGCCGATACCGGTTTTTACTTCATCGGGCTTGTGTTTCAGATACAATGCGGTGCCGCTGTAACCCTTTTTCTCGGCATTATGATAGTAGTTATAGTCAAAGGGAAAAAAGACGGGATTGCCTTCCAATTGGCTTTGCTGCGCTTTGGTTTCTTGTATGCAGACGGCATCGGCATTTTGCTGCTCAAGCCATTGGAAAAAGCCTTTTTTCTCTGCTGCGCGAATGCCGTTGGCATTAAGGGTAATGATTTTAAACATAGTCTATAGAGGTTGCGAAAAATGTTGGCAGTATATCAAAATCGTTTCTTGGAAACCGCGCTTGCGGTCAATGCGCTGAAATTCGGCGAATTTACCTTGAAATCCGGACGCAAAAGCCCGTATTTTTTCAATGCGGGCGCTTTTGCCGACGGACAATCATTGGCGGTAATGGCGCAGGCCTATGCCGCCGTGATTAAGCAAATCTTATCAGAAGGACTAAAGGTGGATTTGCTCTTCGGGCCGGCATATAAAGGCATTCTCTTAGTGGTGGCGGTGGCGACGGTCTTATCTGTTCAGGAAGGCATTAATCTGCCTTGGGCTTTTAATCGCAAAGAAGAAAAAGCGCATGGTGAAGGCGGTATGTTGGTGGGCAGTGATGTACGCGGGAAAAAAGTATTGATTCTTGATGACGTGCTGACCGCCGGTACGGCGGTGCGCGCTTCCTTGCAGCTCTTAACAGCGCAGGGCGCAGAACCCATAGGTTTGGTGGTCGCTTTGGACAGACAGGAAAAAATCGGCGACAGCGATTTATCGGCTTTGGAACATATTCGGCAAGAACAGAATCTGCATACGCGTGCCATCGTCGGCTTGAGCGATTTGCTCCGTTTCGTGCAGGATAAGGAAGAATACCGCTCCTGCTTGGCGGATTTAGAGGCTTACCGGCAAGCCTATGGCGCTTAAGCGCTTACTTGCTATTTCGCCCAAAGCAGCATATACTCACGCGACTTTCTTTTATGCGCTTGCCGCTATCTTTTTTATCCGCCTCGGCGGAATCCATCGGAGAAATTTATGTCGAAACCTATTGAGGTCAATGAGGCTGATTTTAAGGCGCAAGTCTTAGAATCAGACGTGCCGGTATTAGTCGATTTTTGGGCGCCTTGGTGCGGACCTTGCCGCGCAGTTGCGCCGATTCTAGAAGAAATGGCACAGGAATACGCCGGCAAATTGGCAATTGCCAAGATTAATGTTGACGATAATAATGAGATTTCCGTGCAATATGGCATCCGTTCTATCCCGACTTTGCTGCTATTTAAAAACGGACAATTAGTAGATACCCATATCGGCTTGTCTCCGCGAGGCAAAAGCGAGTTAGTAGAATTCGTGCAGCCGCATTTAGGCTAATTTATCTCTTGCCTGCCGTCAGCGCAGGCAAACCTTTTATTCTCTAAATAACACAATTACACTCTATGAATTTAAGCGATTTAAAGAAAAAATCGCCGCAGGTCATTTTAGAGCTTGCGGAACAAATCGGACTTGAGGACATCGCACGCAAACGTAAGCAAGACCTTATTTTTGCTATCTTAAAAGAACAAGCCAAAAACGGCGAAGAAATTGAAGGCGACGGTGTATTAGAACTGCTGCCCGACGGTTACGGCTTTCTGCGTTCCGCCATCAATTCCTATCAGGCAGGCGCCGATGATTTATACGTCTCGCCCAGTATTATCCGCCGCTGCAATTTGCGCACCGGCGACACCGTCACCGGCAAATTGCGCCCTCCTAAAGATAATGAACGCTATTTTGCCCTGACCAAGATTGATACCATCAATTTCGATCCGCGTTCGGCGGCAAAACATAAAATCTTATTTGAAAACCTCACGCCCCTGCATGCCGAAGAACAATTGCGCTTGGAATTGGGCAACGGCAGCAGCGAAGACATTACCGCGCGCATGATTGACATGATTGCCCCGATCGGCAAAGGACAGCGCGGACTCATCGTTTCGCCACCCAAGGCGGGTAAAACCGTGATGCTGCAAAATATTGCGCAATCCATCAACATCAATCATCCGGAAGTCTATCTGATTGTTTTGCTGATTGACGAACGCCCCGAAGAAGTTACCGAAATGGAACGCAGCGTTAAAGGCGAAGTCGTTTCCTCAACCTTTGACGAACCGGCGCAGCGCCATGTGCAAGTGGCGGAAATGGTAATCGAAAAAGCCAAACGACTGGTCGAGCATAAACACGACGTCGTGATTCTCTGCGACTCCATTACACGCCTTGCCCGCGCCTATAACACCGTCGCGCCCGCTTCAGGCAAAATTCTGACCGGCGGCGTGGATGCCAATGCCCTGCAACGTCCCAAACGTTTCTTCGGCGCGGCGCGCAATACCGAAGAAGCTGGCTCGCTGACCATTATCGCTACCGCCTTGATTGATACTGGCTCCAAAATGGACGAAGTCATCTATGAAGAATTCAAAGGCACCGGCAATATGGAAATCCATCTCAGCCGTCGCATTGCGGAAAAACGCATCTTCCCGGCGATTGACATCAACCCATCGGGCACGCGCCGCGAAGAATTGATGATTGACCCCGACATCTTGCAGAAAATTTGGATTTTGCGCAAAATTCTGCATCCGATGGATGAGCTGCAAGCGATTGAATTCTTATTGGAACGCATGAAAAATACCAAAACCAACAAAGAATTCTTCGATTCTATGAAAAACGGCAAATAAGTGAAGCGACAAGGCATCGGCTATGTCTTAACCCTTACCGCCTTAGCAATCCTGCTAGGCGGTTTTGCTTTGGCGGCGTATTGCAGCAACGGCACTGTCTTTCAACGCGCTTTAGGTGCGGCAATGACCTTATTGCCGCTCTTATTATTTACGCCCCGTGCTATTAAGCGCGATTTGCGCGCCTATCAAGCCTTAGCCTTAATGGCGCCGGTGTATTTGTTTTTCGGCGGCATTATTTGGCTATGGTACAGCCCGTGGTGGGGCGCATGGTTCTGCTTGGGCGCCGCCCTATTGGAAATCGGCACCATTTTGCATAATTACCGCAAACGACTGCGCAAAAAAAATAGGGGCTGAAACCCTTATTTTTATAGTCTCTTCAGATTAAAATGATACGCCTCAACACAACATATTGAAATATTTTTCAATATGTTGAAAATTTTTATTGTCTCATTTTAATCTGAAGAAACTATATTTTGGGGCTAATCTATCTTAGCCCCAAGAATCATACAGCGTTGCCAGTTCCTTATGTATAGTCAAAGAAATGAAAAAGTGGTACAGTAATGCTGCTAACAGGTAGCGCAGAGAGTACGGCGAGATGTGTTTAAACTGTAACTCTTTTTGAATTCCTTGACTATACTAGGTGTACACGGTGGTCGCTGTCGCCTTGTCTTATTTCTATTTTAAGCGACTATAGCTTTCGGCAATTGAGAATATTGTATTTCAGAGGCTTAACATTTTTGGTATAGATGATTTTGATTTTGAGAAACGGTTTCATTATAATTTTTTCATTTATATTGTCATTTTTTTCTGTTTTTGCCTTTTTATAAGGACTTAATCATGTTTCCAAAAGCCTTGCCTTTATTAAGCGCGGCATTAGCCGCTGCCGTTTCTTCCGTCTATGCCCAAGAAGCGCAAGAGATTCAGCTGCGTACGGTTCTCGTATCGGCAGAGCAAGAAAAAATTGCGCAAGAATATCGCGGTCGCGAGGATATCAGTCGCGAGATGATTAACAATACCCGCGATTTGCTGCGCTATAGCGCCGATGTCGGGATTGCCGATAACGGACGGCATTTGAAGGGATTTGCGATGCGCGGCGTGGAAGGCAATCGCGTCGGCATCAGTATTGACGGGCGTGAATTTGCCGGATTCGGAAGAAAATTCTCTCTATAACCGATACGGCAATTTTAATAATTCGCGCTTAAGGATTGATTCAGAATTGGTGCGCGGGATTGAAACGGTAAAAGGGGCGGATAGTCTCAATAACGGCAGCGGTGCTTTAGGCGGCAGCGTGAATTACCGCACCCTCAATGCGGCGGATATTATCGATGAGGGCGCATTCGGCGGCATTCTGCGTAGCGGCTATGCCGATAAAAACCGCGAATGGCACAATATAGTCGAAGAATTCAAAAAGAGTTACAATTTGAACACATCTCGCCATACTCTCTGCGCTACCTGTTAGCAGCATTGCTGTACCACTTTTTCATTTCTTTTACTATACGCTGGGCTTTGCTTGGCAGACCGATGCAAAATAGATGCACTGCTGCTTTACTCGCAGCGGCGTGGGCATGAAATGAAAAGCGAGGGCGATACTATAGTCAAAGAATTCAAAAAGAGTTACAATTTAAACACATCTCGCCGTACTCTCTGCGCTACCTGTTAGCAGCATTACTGTACTACTTTTTCATTTCTTTGACTATAAGATACCTGGGGACAACCATTATGGTAATTCGCAAACCAGTCCCGATCCTTCCAAACATCGCAATCACAGCTATTTGGCGAAATTCAATTGGCAAATCAATCCCGAGCATCGCCTAGGGTTTGCCCTTAACGGGCAAGACAGCCATCGTTTTACCGATGAACGTTCTTATAATCTCTATCCCAGCGCTTGGCGCGAAGCCGATGATGAGGGCAAGCGCCTTAATGCCAATCTTTATTATGAATGGCTGCCGTATGCAGATTATTTGGCGACCTTGCGCGGCGACATTGATTATCAGCAAACGGATTTAGCCGCTGTCAATCATAAAGGTGGGCGCGATTGGCAAAGCGATGAGAAACGTTTGGACGAAATTTTTAACCGCCGCATGCAAACCGAACATTGGCGTTTGCGTTTAAGCGGCGAAAGCCAAACATTGCCTAGCGCTGTCGGCGAACATAACCTCTCATTCGGGCTTTTTGCCGCCCGACGCGATTTTAAAAACATCAATACCGATACTATTGGCGTGGGCGAGTCTTGGGAAAGCCGCAATACCTATACCATTCAATACCCTGTGCGCACAATGCAATACGGCTTTTTCCTGAAAGACCATATCCATTTAAATGAGGTTTGGTCTGCAAGATTGGGCATTCGCTATGATTATGAAAAACTCAGTCCGCGCGAGCTGAATGTGCCTTGCAGTAAGCCTTGCATGGAAGAGGGCAAATTAGCCGCTAATTCCTTTGCCAATTGGAACGGCGAACTGGGTTTGCAGATGCAGGTAAATGAGGATTGGCGGCTGGCGTATCAATTTAGTACGGCGCACCGCGTGCCGACCGCCTCGGAAATGTATTTTACCTACACCAATGCTTACGGCTCATGGGAAATCCAATCCTGCCTTAAAAGGGGAGCGCAGCAGCAATCATGTCTTCAACATACATGGCGAAAATCAGCTGGGCGCGCTGGATATCGATGTCTACCACAGCCGCTACCGCAATTTCCTCTATGAGCGGGGAAGCATTATCGAAAAAGAAAATCCCGACTATGCTTCATGCTACTGGTACGGCTGCCAACGCATCTATCAAACCCCCGTGCAGCAAATGGTCAATGTCGATAATGCCGGCATCAGCGGCATTGAAATCGGCGGACATGTGAATCTTCATGCGCTCAATGAGCGGATTCCCGATGGCTTTAAGGCTTCCGTTTTGGCGGCGTATTCGCGCGGTAAAGTGGGTAACGGCACGGATATGCTTTCCGTGCAGCCTTTTAAAGCGGTAATCGGCTTGGATTATGAGCAGCCCGACGGGCGCTGGGGCGTTTTCTCGCGCCTCAGCTATATTGACGGCAAAAAAGCGAGCGAAGCAAAAACCTTAACGACCGAAAGCAATGGTCGCCAATTAAGCCAAAGCATCAAAAGCTATCCCTATTTGAGCAATAGCGCGACTTTGCTGGATGTGTTCGGCTATTACCGCCCGATAGACGAGCTGACTGTACGCGCCGGCATTTATAATATTTTTGACCGCCGCTACCATACTTGGGACGCACTGCGAGGCATCAATGCCTATAGCACGACGAACAGCGTGGATTCCGCAGGCATAGGCTTGCAGCGCTATTATGCGCCCGGTCGCAATTTCGCCTTGTCTTTTGAATACCGTTTTTAAGAAGCATCATCAAGCGCTATAGTCTAGGAATTGAAAAAGTATTAGGGATTTGGCTCGCCTTTCCATAAACTATTGTACTGTCAGCGGTTTGCTGCCTTGTACTACTTTTTCACTTCTCCGACTATCAAATACAGAATTGCTCCGTACTTGCCGCTTGATGATTTGGGAAAATTTCTCAATTAGCGTTTTTTAGCGCAGCGTCACCAATTCTTCCGCGCTGGTCGGATGAATAGCGACCGTATCGTCAAAATCGACTTTGCAAGCTCCCATTTTGACCGCTACCGCAAAGCCTTGCAGCATTTCGTCCACGCCGTCGCCAATCATCTGAATGCCGACGATTTTTTCCTGCTCGCCTTGGCAGATTAATTTCATCAGCGTTTTGGGCTTGTGGGCGGCGAAAGTGCGCGCCATCGGCGTGAACTGCGCTTTATAGACCTTAAGCGTATCACCGTATTGCGCCCGCGCTTCACGCTCTCCCAACCCCACCGTGCCAATCGGCGGATGGGTAAACATCACGCTCGGCACATTCTCATAATCCAATTTGGCTTGGCTGTCGCCTTTGAAAAGACGTGCGGCAAGGCGGCGACCGGCGGCAATCGCCACCGGCGTCAAATCGATTTTGTCGACCACATCGCCAATCGCATAAATACCCTCCACATTGGTGTTTTGATAATCATCGACTTCAATCACGCCGTTGTTTTGCACGGCAATGCCGGCGGCGGCAAGATTCAGCGCATCCGTCGCAGGGCGGCGGCCGGTCGCCCAAAGCAGACAATCGGTTAGGATGTTTTCGCCGTTATCCAATTGCACTTCAAGTTGTCCGCCTTGTTTTTCAATCGCTTTTACATTGGCTTCGCGATGAATTTTAATCCCTTGTTCCTGCATAGCATCGGCAAGTGTGCCGCTGATGTCTTCATCCAATTGACGCAGCAAGTGCTTGCCGCGAATCACAATCTCCGCCTGACTACCCAATGCCTGCATCACGCCTGCAATCTCGCAGGCAATATAGCCGCCGCCAATTATCAGCATATGCTGCGGCTGCTGCTCCAAAGCAAAAAAATCATCGGAAGTAATGCCCAATTGCGCTTGAGCAATCTCGGGAATACTCGGCGCGCCGCCAACCGCGATAAGAATATGTTTGGCCTGATAGCGTTTGCCCTCGACTTCCACCGTTTCTTTATCGATGAATTTCGCTGCGCCGCGAATTAAGCTCACACCTGATTTTTCGAGATTTTTCTCATAAATACCGTTTAAGCGCGCAATATAGGCATCGCGTTCCTTTTTAAAGCTCGCCCAATCAAAAGCGACGGATTCGGGTTTGGCAAAGCCGAAGAGCGGCGCATTATGCAAAGCCTCGGCAGTATTGGCGGCATACCAAAAGAGTTTTTTAGGCACGCAGCCCACATTCACGCAAGTACCGCCGACGCGCGCTTTTTCAATCAGAGCGACTTTCGCCCCATACTCCGCCGCACGTCTTGCCGTCGCCACGCCGCCGCTGCCGCCGCCAATACAAATTAAATCAAAAGTTTCTGCTGTCATTATGCGCTCCTAAAAAAGAATGCATTATAGCTAATTTAAGCGTGGAAACTGATTAATCATAATGTTATCTGGTTAAAAATCCTTGCCAATTTCAATAAATATATTCTGCTCAGCTGCTTGATCATAAGCAAAATGATTGCTGCGCTGCCGTTTCCATTGATAAGTTAGGCGCGGGGTAAAGTTTTGCCAATGCCAATCACGTTTCCATAGACTGAGATTTAATCCGTAACGCTCATCTTGACGCTGAATTTGAACAAAGTCTTTTTCTGCATAGTCTTTTTTTAAAGCATGTATTTGTATCATGCTTGAAATACCTTGCTGCCATTCTTTTCCCCAGCCTAAACGTAGTCCATAATAGTCATAAGCATTACTTCTATCTTTAGCGGCCTCCTTACCTAAGTCTATACCAAAGGTAAAGTATTGTTTTATATCTGGACGATATAATAAGGTATTTCCTAAGCGCTGGCTAATGCCATCTAAATGTTTACGCGTAAAAAAACGGTTATCGGCAATTTCATAATTACCGAACCATTTCCAATGTTCGTTAATTTGCCAATTCCCTTGTAGGCGTAAACCATTACTATAGGAATAGCTGTCGTTGCCATAAAATCTCCGCTCATGAAAAGGGAGTATACCCCATTCATTTTTGCTGTTTTTCCACATTAGACCTATGCTGCTACGTAGTAATAAATCATCGTATTCATGTTTTTGCCAAAAAGTTTTACCATTTGCGAAAGCAGAAACGGCTAAATACCAATGCCCATCTAGTGACCAGAGTTTATCTGCCGATAAGCCATAAGCTAATCCATAAGCTTTTTCAGGCGGTGCGAATTTCCAAGCACCGACTTGCTGTTTTACAGGACTACCATTGATATTACGCTCCATCAAACCATGTGCATGAAAGTTGAATTGCCACTCTAGCTGCTTAGCAATGCCTGCTTGCAGGTTTTCTATTGTTTTCCGTATTTCTGGCGGTAATTCTTCATTATTTAATTGTGTAAATTGCTCATTAGCAGCAGCTAATTTCTTGTCTGCTAAAAGAGATAAAGCCAGTTGAAAGCGAACGGGGGAAGAATTAGGATAAGAGGTTAAAATTTCTTCGTATAATTGAACCGCTTCTTTAGGATTTTCTTGTAAAAAAAATAGCATTGCCTGTCCATACTTATAAAGCATTTTGTCTTTTTCCGGAAGCTGTGCATATAATGGCAGGAGCAATATCAAAGCAGACTCATCTTGTAAAGTGATAGCGGAATTTAATGCTTGAGTAAGCAATACAGGTTGGGCAAGCAATTCTTGAGAAGTCATATTTTGTTCCTGTATTACAGTTGATTGTTTCTCTTCTGTCTCTTGCAATAATTCAAGCGTATTTTTTGAGAGATGAAAAGTTGGCCGTTCATCGGGGGAAAGAGGTTCAACAGATTGTGAATATATGGAAGTAGATAAAAAAACTGTAGTAAGTATCAGTGCTTGAGAAAAGATTCTTAGAAAAAACATAAAACCTCTTGGCGGTAAATATAGACACATATTTGTGAGATTCTTCAATTTATTGATTTTGATGAAGAATAAATTAATTTGTCATGTATAATTCAAAAATACCAAACAAAAAGAAAGCGGATTTATCCGCTTTCTTTAATGATAAAAGGTACTTGTTACTTTCTTATGTCACCTCTTGTGCCACCGAATGAGCCCATAAACTCAAACTCTCTATTTTGACCATGATAAACACCGCCAATTTCTGATGCTTGCGGACCATAGAATCTACCTTCTACATTTTCGAGGTCATAGCCTATGCCAACTACGCCAGTAAAGCTAGAGCCTTCAATTTTAGCTGGAAATGAACGTACATAATCTCCACTTCTAATTGTTCCATCAATCAATTTATTAGCAAAATCTACTTGTGCTGTGAAGGTTCCTTGTCGTTCATAGCCCTTATCAGTAGCTGAATTATGTCCTACTTCAAAAGATTCACCGTTATATGTCGCTATACCTGATGTTGGCATATCCGATAATTTGGTAATTTCGCCAAAACTGTAAAGGTAAGGGATTTCTGATAACTCAACTTTGCCGAAAGAAGAATAAGATTGTGGGAAATTTACAGCATATTTAGCTGTTGGAACTAGAGAAATAGTATGTCCATCAACAGAAATACTTGTACGCGTATTACTTGTTAATATACGAGGAGAGGAAGAATCTGCTGGCAATAACAGACCTTCGTTTTTAGCAGTATTGCCACCAGTATTGCCACCAGTGCTGCCACCAGTGTTGCCACCAGTGTTGCCACCAGTGTTGCCACCAGTGTTACCGCCAGTGTTGCCACCAGTGTTACCACCAGTGTTGCCACCAGTGTTGCCACCAGTGTTGCCACCAGTGTTGCCACCAGTGTTACCGCCAGTGTTACCGCCAGTGTTACCGCCAGTGTTACCGCCAGTGTTACCGGTTGAGCCTGAAATATTTGAATCTGTTAAGTTGCTTTTATTACTGCTACTACCACAAGCGGCTAAAGTTATTGATAAGACTAAAAGTAAAAGTGCTTTTGTCTGCATGATAATGTCTCCATAGAATTAAAAATAGGCTTTGAAATTGAGACCTTCTAGACTTTTGTAAAGTTTCCATATTCAACACATTTTTACAGCTACCTTTCAAATATATCTATATTCTTGATGTGGCCTTTGTAAACTGTATCCACATTTGGCTTTTAGATATAGCTTAAGGCTAGTTTCATCCAGATAAATAATGGGATGAAGGTCTCTTCTTGTATTTTAGGCTAAAAGTACAGGGCATTTTGTCTGAAAAGTTGACATTTTTATCCCTTATCGTCGGAGAAGTGGAAAAGTAGTATAGTTAAGGAATTCAAAAAGAGTCACAGTTTAAACACATCTCGCCGTACTCTCTGCGCTACCTCTTAGCAGCATTGCTGTGCCACTTTTTCATTTCTTTGACTATACAGGGCGGCGAGTTGCAGACGGCACAGAAATTACAGTGATGTGAGCCAATATTACAGGGGTAAATTATTGATTATAATATAAAAATAATATAATACTTAGAAATAAAGTTGAATAGGCAACTAAGATTGGCGATGTATGTCGCGCAATTGGCGGCGTTCGCGTTTATCCGGTCTTTGCTGCGGGTATTCGACTAAAGCGCGTGCCTGTTGCTGCAATGCGGCGAGTTTTTCGCGTCTTGCTTGGCTTTCGGCGCTTTCTTCATAGAAAGTGGCGGCGATTTTGGCAGCAGGGCGGCGCGTTTCCAATGCCAGTACGCGCACGGTATATTCCTGCGTCGGGGATTTGTGAATGTCGATGATGTCGCCGATTTGTAGCAGGCGCGCGGGTTTGCAGCGCGTACCTGCGACTAAGATGCGTCCGTTTTTAATCGCGCTGACAGCTAATTGGCGGGTTTTGAAAAAGCGTGCCGCAACGAGCCATTGGTCGATGCGGCAATGCGGGCTTTCCTGCATTAAGATTCTTGCGCGGCAGGGCTGTCATTGCCGCGTTTTTGCTGCTGCTTGTCGGGCAGGTTGATGTTCAGCACCAGCGCTTCCGCTTCGCCGTCGCGTTCGATATTGGTTTCAATATCTTGCGGCTCGATGTGAATGTATTTGCGCACCACTTCCAAGATTTCGCGCTTCATTTCTTCCATGAACAGCGGCTGCTCGTTAGGGGCGGAAATGCGTCCGTCGCGTTGATGCGCCACGATGATTTGCAAGCGTTCCTTCGCAATTTGCGCGGTATTGCTTTGCTTTTTGAAAATATCTAAAAATCCCATGCCTTAGCTCCCGAAGATTTTGGAGAAAAAGCCTTTTTTCGGAGCTTCTAAAAAGCGGTGCGGCAATTTGTCATTACCTAAAAGACGTTCGACTAAATCGGAATAGGCTTGTCCTGCCGCGTCTTCACTGGCGAGAATAACCGGCGTGCCGCTGTTGGAGGCATTGAGTACGGCTTTGCTTTCGGGAATCACGCCCAGCAGTTTGACTTTCAGAATGTCGATGATGTCTTCAACGGAGAGCATTTCGCCGATTTCGACGCGCTCGGGGTTGTAGCGTGTGATGACCAGATGTTCTTTAACCGGTTCCTGGCCCAATTCGCCGCGGCGCGATTTGCTTTGCAATATGCCTAAAATGCGGTCGGAATCGCGCACGGACGAGACTTCCGGATTGGTGGTGATGATGGCTTCGTCGGCATAGTAGAGCGCCATCAATGCGCCGTGTTCGATGCCGGCGGGGCTGTCGCAGATGATGTATTCAAAGCCCATGCTTTTGAGTTCTTCGATGACTTTTGCCACGCCGTCGAAGGTCAGGGCATCTTTGTCGCGGGTTTGCGAGGCGGCAAGGATGTATAAATCGCTGACGCTTTTATCTTTAATCAGGGCTTGGCTTAAATTGGCTTCGTTTTGAATGACGTTGACGAAATCATAGACTACGCGGCGTTCAACGCCCATAATCAAGTCCAAATTGCGCAGACCGACGTCAAAATCGATGACGACGGTTTTATGTCCTTTCAAGGCGAGTCCGGTAGCGATGCTGGCGCTGGTGGTGGTTTTGCCCACGCCGCCTTTTCCAGAGGTAACAACGATTACTTTTGACATATTTTTTCTCTCTTATTCAGTAAAGCGGCGCATTATAGCGACACAATCAACATGGTTTCATCTTTATTGAGCGTGACCAGACAATTTTTACTGCCGCGATAGGGGTCTAATTGCTCGAAGTTTTGATAGCTGCCGGCTATCGAGACGATTTCCGCATCAAAATCATTGGCGAAAATATGGGCTTCGTCATTGCCTTGCGCACCGGCAAAAGCACGACCGCGCAGACTGCCCAAGATATAGACGTTGCCGTCGGCGATGACTTCCGCACCCGCCCCGACCGTGCCGATGACGGTCAAATCGCCGCCTTGCGCGTACACCCGTTGTCCGGAGCGGACATTGCCGCGCAGGATTTTATTTTGCGCGGCGAGCGGCGGCGCGATTGCCGCAGCAGACGGGGGAAGGGCGCTAGCGGCAGCAGTTTGGGGTTTGGGGCTTTTTTCGGCATTGGGCTGAGGCTTTGCCGCTGCGCGAATGTCATTGATTTCAAATTTTGCCAGTCCTTGCGCGGCAATCTCCGCTTCTTCCAGCGAAGTGCCGCTGATGCCGACTAAACTGAGTTTATGTTGGTTAAATACTTGTTTCAATTGTGCAAAGTCACGCATTTCGCCCTCATTGATGCGGCTGCAATCCGCTACAATCGGCATGGCGGTAAAAAAATCCGGCGGCGCATGCGCGAGCTTTTCTTCAAGAGCGGCAGCAATGCGGCTGAAATCGGTGCTGTCTAAATACATTAAGGTGATATTTGCGCTGTAAGATTTGGATTCTAAACTGGGCATTGGTCTGTCTTTAATTCATAAGGGCTTCGATGCGCGCATGATAGCTTGCAGCGGGGCTTTACTCAAGGAATACCGCTGCTAGGGCGCCTGATATTCGCGCATATCGCGGTGCTCGATTTGCAAACTGGGAAAATCCGCTTGCAGGGCTTTGCCGATGCCTTCGGCAACATAGACGCTGCGATGCTGTCCGCCGGTGCAGCCGATGCAGATATTGAGATAGGCGCGGTTTTGATTTTGCACGAATTGCGGCAGCCAGTTCTGCAAATAGGCGGCGGTATTGGCGATGAATTGTTGCGGCTGCGGCTGGGCATCGAGCCAGTCGATGATAGGCTGCTGCGTGCCGCTGAAGGGGCGGATATCGGCTTCCCAATGAGGATTGGGCAAAAATCGCACGTCAAAAATAAAATCCGCATTGCTGGGAATACCGTGTTTGAAGCCGAAAGATTGGATGGTCAGCATCAATTGCGGCGCCTGCGTGGACAGCAGGCGGATGATTTTTTCGCGCAATTGCGCGGCATTGTAGGTGCTGGTATCGACGATAATATCCGCCAGATTATTCAGCTCGCCCAAGAGGCGTTTTTCTTCTTCGATTGCCGTTAGCACATTGCTTTTTGCCTGATTGCCGGTATGCAGAGGGTGGGGGCGGCGGCTTTCATTGTAGCGGCGGACAAGGGTCTGATTATCTGCGGTTAAAAAGAGAATTTGCAGGGGATAATCGCGCTTGAATTGCTTGAGTTGCGCGGCAAGATTGACAATTCCTTGGGGATTGCGCGCATCTAGGGCGACTGCTACCGGCTGATGATGCCGGCTAGCAAAATCGCGTAGAAAAGGCTCCAATAACAGAGTGGGCAAATTATCCACGCAATAGTAGCCGATATCTTCCAAGGTGTTGAGGGCAACGGATTTTCCCGCACCCGCCAAGCCTGTCACAATTAACATTTTTCCTCCATGTGGCAACATTGGGACGCGCATCAAGCCTCGTCCTAAACTGTTGTGATGTTATCCGAAAGCCTCCGCTGTCGATTGCTTAATCGCGTGGGAGGCTTGATGAAAAAGCCCGCACGAGCGGGCAGGGTAGTTTTACTGAATGCGTTTGTATTTGATGCGATGCGGTTGGTCGGCTTCATCGCCTAGGCGGCGTTTGCGGTCGGCTTCATAATCGCTGTAAGAGCCTGAGAAAAATTCCACATGGCTGTCGCCTTCAAAGGCCAGAATATGGGTGGCGACGCGGTCTAAGAACCAGCGGTCATGCGAAATAATCAAGGCGCTGCCCGGGAAGGCCAAAATCGCTTCTTCCAAGGCGCGCAGGGTTTCTACGTCTAAATCGTTGGTCGGTTCGTCGAGCAATAAGACGTTGCCGCCGCTTTTGAGCAGTTTCGCCAAATGCAGACGATTGCGCTCGCCGCCCGACAAATCGCCGACGAATTTCTGCTGGTCCGCGCCTTTGAAGTTGAAGCGTCCGATATAGGCGCGGCTGGGAATGGTATAGTTGCCGACGATGATATTGTCCAAGCCGTCGGAGACTTCTTCCCACACGGTTTTCTTGTCGTCCAGCGCATCGCGGCTTTGATCGACGAAGGCGAGTTTGACTGTTTCACCGATTTCAATGCTGCCGCTATCGGGCATATCGCGACCGGCAATCAGGTTGAATAAGGTCGATTTACCGGCACCGTTGGGGCCGATAATGCCCAAAATCGCGCCCGCCGGCAGATTGAAGCTCAGGTTTTCATAGAGAATCTTATGCTCGAAACCTTTGGCGAGATTATCGGCGATAATCACTTTGTCGCCCAAGCGGTCGCCGACAGGAATATAGATTTCCTGTGTTTCCGCGCGTTTTTGGAATTCTTTGCTGGATAACTCGTCAAAGCGTGCCAAACGCGCCTTGCTCTTGCTTTGGCGGCCTTTGGCATTTTGGCGCACCCATTCCAATTCTTGTTTTAAGGCGCGGCGGTGGGCGGATTCTTGTTTTTCTTCGATTTCCAGACGTTTTTCTTTCTGTTCCAGCCAAGAGGAATAATTGCCCTGCCAAGGAATGCCTTGTCCGCGGTCGAGTTCCAAAATCCAGCCAGCGACGTTGTCTAAGAAATAGCGGTCATGCGTTACCGCGACTACCGTGCCGGGGAAGTCGTGCAAATAACGCTCCAACCAAGCGATGGATTCGGCATCCAAATGGTTGGTCGGTTCGTCTAAAAGCAGCATGTCGGGATTGGACAGCAACAGACGGCATAATGCCACGCGGCGTTTTTCCCCGCCGGAGAGCGTACCGGCTTTTTGCTCCCAAGGCGGCAAACGCAGAGCATCGGCGGCAATATCCATGCGTCGCTCATTGTCATGACCGCCGCCGGCGGAGAGTTTGTTTTCCAGCTCTGCTTGTTTGGCAGCTAATGCTTCGAAGTCTGCATCCGGCTCTGCATAGGCGGCGTAAACGGCATTTAATTCTTCTTGTACGGAAGCCATGTCGCTCATCGCTTCTTCCACGATTTCACGCACGGTTTTTTCGGGGTCGAGCTGCGGCTCCTGCGGCAAATAACCGATTTGAATATTCGGCTGCGGACGTGCTTCGCCGATGATATCGGTGTCCACGCCTGCCATGATGCGCAGCAAAGTCGATTTACCTGCGCCGTTTAAACCCAAAATGCCGATTTTGGCACCAGGGAAAAAAGAAAGGGAAATATCTTTTAAGATATGCTTGCCCGGCGGCACAACCTTGCCCACACGGTTCATTGTAAATACATATTGGCTCATAGCTCTTTGAGATTAAGGAAAGATAGCGGTATTCTATAAGACCTGTTAGGAAATACCAAACTTCTATGACCGCGAACAAATTCAATGCTTATATCCGCCTGATGCGTATTGATAAACCCGTCGGCACCCTGCTGTTGGCATGGAGCAGCCTGTGGGGATTATGGCTGGCGGGCGGGGGGCAGCCGCCAGCGGCGGTTTTTTGCATCATCATGCTCGGCACATGGACGATGCGCAGCGC
The DNA here is from genome assembly GCF_056855035.1 of Suttonella sp. Classification (NCBI taxonomy): domain Bacteria; kingdom Pseudomonadati; phylum Pseudomonadota; class Gammaproteobacteria; order Cardiobacteriales; family Cardiobacteriaceae; genus Suttonella; species Suttonella sp. The sequence continues at coordinate 9,082 of NZ_JBXGGR010000058.1, read as the reverse complement.
CGGCTGTGCTGTCAATGACCTTGCCGACCGCCGTTTTGACGGCAAAGTCAAGCGTACGCACAGCCGTCCCCTTGCCACCGGCGAATTGAGCGTCAAAGAAGCCTTGGCTGCCGCCGCCTTGATGCTGTTTTTGAGCTTGCTCTTTGTCTTGCAATTGAATTGGCAATCGCTTGTGCTTGCCTTTGCCTGCGCGGCGGTTGCCATTATTTACCCTTTTTGCAAACGCTTTTTGCCCACCCCGCAGGCGGTCTTGGGTGTAGCGTTTGCCAGCGCGATTTTGCTGGCGCATACCGCGATTTTGGGGCGCATCACGGCGGCGGGCTTTTTTATGTTTCTCGGCAGCGTGTTTTGGGCATTGGTCTATGACACTTACTACGCCCTTGTCGATAGAGATGACGATATTCCGCTGAATCTGCATTCTTCCGCCATCTTCTCGCAGGGCTTTGAACGGCGTTTTATTGCGCTGATGGCGGCGGCGATGCTTTTATGTCTTGTGATAGCCGGCATTTTGTCCGGACTCGGCGCTTATTATTACCTCGGGCTGCTCGCCGCAGCCGCCTTGCTGGCGCAAGAGCTGTATATGACGCGCCGCTTAGATCGCGAAAGCTGCTTTGCCGCCTTTCATCATAATAATTGGGTAGGTGCGGCGATTTGGGGCGGCTTGATAATTGAATTTTTGCCTTAAATATTGTTCTGCAGAGATACAAAAAAATCGAATATAGTCGAAGAATTGTTTATTGCTCGACTTTCTATATTGCTAGAGAATTATTCTGCAAAAATTATCTTGAGATAAGAAATAAAAATTAGCAAGCCGATGCCCTGCATCGGCTTGCTTTTGCGTGATGATTTAGGATGCTTGCGTTTTTCGCTGTTTCTGTAAGAGAAAGAGGCCGATAGCAATCACAAGTCCAATCATATCTGTGAGGATGCCGCCATAAATCAATACTAATGCGGCAATAAGCAGTATTGCGCGTTGCCATTGTGCCAAATGCCCGAAGTAGTAGCCTTGCACTGCGGCGGATAGCAGGAACATGCCGAGGCTGGCGGTCAGCGCCACATGGAGGATTTCCATTGTGCCGCCTTGCATGAGCATGGCAGGGCTGAAGAAGAACATGAAGGGCACGATAAAGGCGGCTAAGCCGATTTTAAAAGCGGCGACAGAGGTTTTCATCGGATTGTCGCCGGATATGCCGGCAGCGGCATAGGCGGCAAGAGCAACCGGCGGCGTGATAGCCGACATCACGGCAAAATAGAAGACAAAGAAATGCGCAACCAGCGGCGAGATGCCGAGATTGATAAGCCCCGGAGCGACGACGGAGGCGGCGACCGCATAGGCGGCGGTAGTAGGCATGCCCATGCCGAGCAGGATGGATATGCACATGGCGAAGAACATGGCAAGCAGTTGGTTGACGCCGGCTAAGTCGAGGAGCAGAGAGGAAAAGCGCGCGCCTAAGCCTGTGAGCGAAATCACGCCGACAATCAGACCTGCGCAGGCGCAAACGGCAATGATTTGAATCGACATGGTGGCGGAGAGTCGCAGGGCTTCAAGAATGCTGCGGATGCCCATGCGGTGCGGCGTAAACCAGCTGACGACGGCGGCGGCAAGGGTGGCGAGCGTGCCGGCGCGGATGACGGAATAGCCCATAAAGAGGGCGTAAATTAAGATGAGAATCGGCGCAAAAAGAAAAACTTGTTTGATGAGCTTCTGAAATTGCGGGATTTCTTCTTTACGCATGCCGCGCATGCCGTTTTTCTGCGCTTCCAAATCAATCATGAAATAGATGGAGAGAAAATACAGCGCGGCAGGAATGAGGGCGGCGATGGCAATGTCGCGGTAGGGAATGCCGGTAATTTCCGCCATAATAAAAGCGCCTGCGCCCATAATCGGCGGCATGATTTGTCCGCCGGTGGAAGCGGCGGCTTCTACCGCACCGGCGCTGCGGGCGGAATAGCCGACGCGTTTCATCAAAGGTATGGTCAGCGAGCCTGTGGAAACAACATTGCCGGCGGAAGTGCCGTTAATCATGCCCATGAGTCCCGAGGCGAATATGGCGACTTTGGCTGGTCCGCCGCGGGCGCGTCCGGCTATCGAGAAGGCGAAATTAACGAAATAGTCGCCGACTTTCGAGGCTTGCAAAAAGGCGGCGAAGATAATGAATAAAATGATGTAGGTCGAGGAAACGGCGGTGGTTTGCCCGAGTACGCCGATATCAGTATAGACTTGGCTGAAAAAGCGTTGGACGGATAAGCCGGGGAAGGCGAGTACGCCGGGCAGGTATTTGCCTAAGAAGACATAGAGCAGGAATATCACGGAAATGATGACTAAGGCGCTGCCCGCCACGCGGCGCGTGAGTTCCAAAATCAGCAATGAGGCGGCAATGGCGGCATAGGCGATGCCGACCGGCGCAAAGGGTGTACCGGTGGACATGCGCAGGTTGGAATTGTAAATCAGCAGCAGATAGACGGCGCTGGCAATGCTGGCAAGAATCAGCACGCCTTCGACCAAAGGCATTTTTTCGCGGCGTTTGTGGGTCAGCCAAGCCAAGACGATTGCGGCGGCGGTGGCAAAGACTAAGGGATAGCCGAAATGATAGGTTTCAACCACCGGCGCGATGCGTTTGGCGCCATTGGCAAAGGCACGCCACATCCAAAAAGTGCTGCCGAGCGCGTATAAGACCGGCAGATAGAGGGCGGCGGCAAGGAGGTTGAATAGTTTGCGGCTTTCTTCTGCCGCGCTTTCGGCAAAGCGGTTGCCAGAGAATAAAATAAAGCCGAGGATTAAAGCACCCGTGATGTGCAAAATACGGTATGACCAAGTTTCAATCGGATAAATATTGAGCACAATCAGATGAAATGCCGCATAGAGAATGCCTAGGGCGGCAATCAATCCTATGTGCCAGCCTTGATAAAGGCGGCGGTTGCTTTCGATGACTTCGGCATCGACGTCTGTGGCTAATACGGGGGCGATAGGGGCTTCGCTGCCGCTGTGTTGCGGGCTGTGTGCTGTGTGGGTCATGGAAATCTCGCAATACGGTTTTAATAGGAAAAACAAGCGACCGAAGCCGCTTGTTTATGATTTTGCTATTTATTTCTTATAAATCAGCTCGGGACTGATGGCATAGCCGTTTTCCGTAAACCAACGTGCGGCACCGGGGTGGAAGGGCAATACGTTGTTCTTAGATACGTTTTCCGGAATAGAGGTTTTGGCACTGTTGTGAATGGCGACCATACGCTCATTGTTTTCCATAGTGATACGCGTGGCTTCATAGACCAATGATTCCGGCAAATCGCAGGCGGCAATGGCAAAATTCCACATCGACACCGCTTTGGCGTCTCCGTTCAAAGTCTTATAAGTATCGGCGGGAATGGTAAAGGCGGAAACTGGGAAATTATCCGTAATCGTTTTCAGCTCTTCGTCGCTTAAGGTCAGAATATTAATTTTCGTCTGTACCTCTAATTGCGTAACCGCCGGCACGGGCACGCCGACAGCAAAGCCGATCATGTCAATCATGCCATCTTGCAATTGTCCGGACAAATCGCTCCAGCTACCGTTGCGGCGTTCGAATTTTGCCCCGAGTTTTTCCAGCATGGCAGGGAAATACACATCAGCGGTTGAGGCGGCAGGCCCGAAGCCGATTTTGGCATTTGCCGGAATTTTGCTGATCGAGTCAATACCGGAAGAAGCTAGGGTAACGATAGAGAAGGGCGTTTCATACATCGGGAACATGGCGCAGACATTATCCATCGGCATACCCGGTGCTAAGGGGCTGTCGCCTTTAATCGCTTCTGCCGCCGGACCTAAGGTGGTCAAGCCGAAAGCCATTTCGCCGGTATGGACTAAAGCCAGATTTTGCGTCGGCCCGCCGGTTACCTCCGCTGCGCCCGTTATGCCCAATTCATTGGCAATCAAGCCTGCCCAACCGGAGCCGTAAACGAAGAAGGTGCCGCCTTGGCTGGCGGTGCCGACGGTAAAGCTTTTCGGCCAGCCCGTGCGGTCAATTTCCGCTTGGGCGCTTACAGTGGCGGTAACAGCTAAGCTTAGGGCTAGGGTTTTGAAAATTTTCATGTGATGTCCTCTATATTGTTTGCAAATTCTTGGCAAATTGCGCAAGCGACTAGAGTATTACGCAAAAATGACATTCCTGCAAGCAGAAATTGAGGGAATATGATGTTTTTATGAGTGTTTAATGCAGAATTGTAGTTTTTATTGAAGATACCGAATAAAAATGCTCATTTTTTGCCATTATTGAGAAAGAAAATGAGCTTGTGTTTATCTTTTACGATGCGGCGTAATCTCTGGCGCCGAAAATGGCGCTGCCGACACGCAGCAAAGTGCTGCCTTCTTCAATCGCGATTTTCATATCCGCGCTCATGCCCATAGACAGTACGGCGAAATCGCTGTATGCGCCGTATTTATCCTGCGCAGCAATTTGCAATTGCCGCAATTGGCGAAAGCAGGCGCGGACGGCTTCTTCATTGTCCGTATTGACGCCGATGGTCATCAGCCCTTTAATCGAGAGCCGCTCAAATGCGCGGACGGCATCGATGAAGTCTAAGGCCTGTTCGGGAGCGATGCCGCTTTTCGAGTCTTCGCCGGAGGTATTGACTTGAATGAGAATATCCAGACGGCTATCGACAAATTCCAGTCTTTGCTGCAATTTTTCCACCAGTTTGAGACTATCGACCGATTGCACGCAGCTGACCAATCCAATCACGTCTTTGACTTTATTCGTCTGCAAATGCCCGATGAGATGCACTTGATGCGGCATATCGGCTAAGGCGGCGGCTTTGCTTTGGATTTCCTGCACTTTGTTCTCGCCCAAAAGCGGATAGCCGGCGGCAATCGCTTCGCGGATTATTTCTGGCGCAACGGTTTTGCTGACCGGCATCAGCGTAATACTCTGCGGATTGCGGTCGCAGTCTGCGGCAATTTCCTGAATTTGCTGTTGAATGGCGGCTAATTTGGCGGCAATCAGACTAGACATCGGCGCCTTCCTCTTCCTCTTGCTGACAATCGGCACACAGCCCTGCCAGCACTACCGGCGCATGCGAGAGCGCAAACTGATGTTTGGCACAAAAATCAATCAATTGATGAATTTCCTGATTGGCGGCGATTTCCGTGGTTTTGCCGCAGCGGTGGCAATTGGTAATCAGGCTTTGATGCTCGTGCTCGAAATCGGGGCAGAAGACAAAGCCGTTCAGCGATTCCGTGCGGTGCAAAATGCCCATTTCCACCAGAAAATCCAAGGCGCGATAGACAGTCGGCGGAGCGGCATTCCCGCGCAATTTCTGCAATTCGTTCAATAAATCATAGGCTTTGACAACGTAGGGATAAGACAGTATCAAACGCAGCACCTGTTCGCGGATAGTGGTCAGGCGCGCACCGCGTTTTTCGCAATGCGCGCGGGCGGCGGCAAGGATGTGATCAGCATCGGCAAGATGTAAAGTCATGAGTTATCTTCTCGGTTAAGGGTGTAGCAGAATAGTAGCAGATTTGCCGCTTGGCAAAAAGGCGGTAAAAATACCGCCTTTTTCTTGTGAAGTTAATAGCCTAAGGTTGCCGCATCCGGAATGCGCGGATCAGATGCGCCGTAAAGCCCTTGCGGCGTAATCATAATCGATTGAGTCGAGCCCATTGCCGCACGACGCTCGACTTTATGCCCCATGCTTTCCAACAAGCGGATGGTGTCGTTATTCAAGGCATGTTCGACGCGGATTTCATCCGGCAGCCATTGATCGTGAATGCGCAGGGCATGCGTGGCTTCGGCGATATTCATTTCATGGTCGATGACATTGACGATGACTTGCAGCACGGTAGTAATGATACGGCTGCCACCCGGCGTACCCGTAACCAAATAAGGCTTGCCGTCTTTCAGCACAATGGTCGGACTCATTGAAGACAGCGGACGTTTGCCGCCCTCCACCGCATTGGCATCGCCGCCGATGAGACCGTAGCCGTTCGGCACGCCGGGTTTGGCGGAAAAATCGTCCATTTCATTATTGAGCAAAATGCCCGTGCCGTCCGCGACTAAGCCCGTGCCATAGCTGAAATTGATGGTATAGGTATTGGATACCGCATTGCCGTCTTTATCGACCACGGAATAATGCGTGGTTTGGTCGCTTTCGTAAGGCTGCGGCTTGCCGGGTTTAATCTCGGCGGAAGGACGCGATTTCTCAGGATTGATTTGTCCGCGCAATTCTTCGGCATAATCTTTGCTGATGATGCCTTTCAGCGGTACTTTCACGAAATCGGGATCGCCCAAATATTCCGAGCGGTCGGCATAGGCGAGTTTCATGGCTTCGCTCATATAGTGGATGGTCTGCGCGGTATTATGTCCGCTGGCTTTCAAATCATAGCCTTCCAAGATATTTAGGATTTGAATGATATGCGCACCTCCGGAAGACGGCGGCGGCATGGAAACGATTTCATAGCCGCGATACTGCCCTTTGACCGGTTCGCGTTTAATCGCCTGATAGTTTTTAAAATCTTCCACACTCATCAAGCCGCCGGCTTCATTCACCGCTTTCACGATTTTCTCCGCCGTTTCGCCCTCATAAAAACCTGCCGCGCCTTTTTCCGCAATCAGGCGTAAAGACTGCGCCAAATCAGGCTGTTTGAACAATTCGCCGGGTTGCAAAACATTGCCGTCCTCGCGGAAAAAGATTTTGCGCGTGCTTTCCCATTTGCCTAAACGTTCTTTCAGGCCATTAAGAGAATTTGAAAATTCCGGCGTAACGATAATGCCGTCCGCCGCCAATCTAATCGCCGGCGCCAATACCTGTTCGCGGCTCATGCTGCCATGCTCTTCCAAAGCTTTGAGTAATCCCGCAACCGTTCCCGGCACACCTACCGCCAAGCCGTGAAAACGCGATTTTTCTTCCACCGTATTGCCCGCTTCGTCCAAATACATATCGCGGAACGCCTTGGCAGGCGCCATCTCGCGATAATCCAGCGCGATAGTCTCGCCTGTTTTGGCATCGTAAATCATCATAAAACCGCCGCCGCCGATATTGCCTGCGCGCGGCAATGTAACCGCCAAGGCAAAGCCGACCGCCACCGCCGCATCAACGGCATTACCGCCTTGCTGCAAAATTTCCAAACCGACTTGCGAAGCCTGCTCTTGCTGCGAAGCCACCATGCCGTTCGCCGCCCATACAGGCTGATGAATGGCATTTTCAGAGAAAATGGCATCGCTATAAACGGGTTTTAAGACCTGTGCAGTAGTTCTGGCGCTGACAAGGGCAGATTGCGTAGCCAGCAACAGTGCTGCCGAAAGCAGCGTGGTTTTACGGGTAAAAATAGCTGTCATCGATATCCTCTTTTACTTTATGCACGCACAATTGCGCGGCAGCTATGCTAATGTTTTTTTAATGTGTAGGCAAAGCCTTTTTTTTTGCAAGCGGTTTTTTTCTTGTATAAATCCGGGCTTAATTTTAGTATATGCCCACATTTTTCTATTCCTAAAAGGATGTTAAATATGATGGCTTATGTACGTGTGTTAGGGCTGAGTTTGGCGGTAGCGGCAGCCGCTCAGGTTTGGGGGCAAGCGGCAAATGACAATTGGCTGGATAGCAGCCATTCTGCAGTCCAAGATACTTTGCAGCATACTGCCGACGGGATTAACAGTTGGTTCGGTCCTGCCGAGGACGGCGATGCGCGCGTAAAACTGCGCGTAATGTTGGATAATCGTTGGAATGAATATGACGGCTATTCTTTACGCCCGCGAGTGCGCGGCAGCGTGCGTTTGCCGGCTTTGGAAAACCGCCTGAGCGTAGTGTTCGGTGATGAACGCTTGGAATACGAGCAAAGAAATCCTAATGACATCATGGCGGAATCGCGGCATTTGAGAGATGGTCGCCGTTTTAATTTTAATGAAACCCGCCGCGATAATTCCTCGCTTGGGCTGAATTGGTCGGCACCCAGTAAAGACAAAGGCTTTGATGCCGATTTAGGCGTGGGCATTCGTTCCGGCGGCGATATTTATGCCCGGGCAAAAATGAATAAAACTTGGTATCACCACAACGACTGGCAGACCTTCGGCGAAGTGTTTTACCGCTATGGTTTGAAGAGCAAACATTATGTGCGCGGCAATTGGGATTTCAGCCATGTGCCGGCTAGCGGAATTATTCTAAGCAATCAATTGCATATTGATTATCGTCATAGTGACGACGAAGAAGGCTGGGGTTGGGGCAACAGTGTGTCGCGCAAGCATATGACAGGGCAAGATACGTGGTTTAACTACGGCGTATATGCCGGCGGCAGTTTTGAAGATAATCACGCTAAGCTCAATACTTACGGACCCTTTGCCGGTTTGCGGATGAATGTGTATCGCAATTGGTTCTTTGTGCAGCCTGAAATCACTTATTACAATGATAAAAAACAAGATCGCGATCATCATTTAGGCGCGATGCTGCGCTTAGAAGCGCAATTTTAAATACAGAGCGGCGTATGCCGCTTTTTCTATGATGTCAGCATTATCCCCTTCGCGAGACGAGTATTGGATGCGCCATGCCCTTGCGCAGGCAGAATTGGCTTTTGCCGCCGGCGAGGTGCCGATCGGCGCCGTTATTGTGATGCATGATGAAATAATTGCCGCCGATTACAATCGTACGATTAGTAACTGCGACCCCAGTGCGCACAGTGAAATCTTAGTGTTACGCGCCGCGGCGCAGCATATCGGCAATTATCGTTTGGCAGATGCCAGACTGTATGTCAGCGTCGAACCCTGCATTATGTGCATGGGCGCAATGATTCAAGCGCGCCTGCCGGCCTTGATTTTTGGTGCCTATAATCAGAAAGGCGGCGCCTGCGGCAGTGCCTATGATCTTAGCCGCGAGCCGGCCTTGAATCATCATCTGCATGAGGTCAAAGGCGGCGTATTGGCGGAGGAAAGCCGCGCCTTAATGCAGGCTTTTTTCAGTCAGCGACGCAAATAATCATGGCTCTAGACTAGCAGAATCACTCTGTTAGACTAGAAAAATGAGATACAACAGTAAATTAAGCACATATCAGCTCAAAAAAATTATTCGGCACTTTTGTGCCGATATTGAAGCCTCAAAAATCGCTTTGCTGACTGGTTTT
>NZ_JBXGGR010000048.1:0-8374 GCF_056855035.1 Suttonella sp. | reverse complement strand
TATTAATACTGCAATCGTAAAGCCCTACCGCAAACAACTTGTTCTTATGTATTGCCCCAATAGCATTGCTTTGATTCTTGAGTTGCCAGTTGTACTTTCCTAAACAAGGACGGCCTTTGTGGGAATAGCCGTAAGCTCTGTTCTCATGAGATTTAAAGCCGCTTTCATCTAAGTAAATGAGGGGTCTGCCTTCAGCTTCAAATGCCGCTAATTGCTTAAGAAATAATAGGCGCTGTTGTTTATCTGCTTTCGGATGAATTAAGGTCTTTTTTTTCGAGTAATGCCGACACGTTTTAATGCTATGGCAATAGCTCTGTCGCTACAGTTAAAGCGTCTTGCCCGTTCATAGCAATAGTCATCAGGATAAGCTTGGACGTCAGCCCTTAAAGCTTCATCATCGATTTTTGCCGGTTTGCGTTCGTACTTCTTGCGTTCTATGCTTTTCTTCCAACGTTGAATAGTTGTTGCGCCGAGTCGATATAGTCAAAGAAATGAAAAAGTGGTACAGTAATGCTGCCAACAGGTAGCGCAGAGAGTACGGCGAGATGTGTTTAAATTGTAACTTTTTTTGAATTCCTTGACTATATTCTTCAACAAGCTTTCTGTAGCTATGACCTGATGCTAACTTGTCCAATATCATTTGTCTGTAATCTTTTGAGTATGTCATAAGTTTTAGTGTAACCTTTTTTGGATTCCTTGACTATAGGTTGCTATCTCATCAGCGGCGAATACGATTACCTGCTGAAACTGCGTCTGCCGGATATGGCGGCTTATCGCGAAGTCTTGGGCGGGATTTTGCTGCAATTACCTGCCGCGATTGAAAGCCGCAGCTATGTGGTCATGGAAGAAGTGAAAGACGAAGAGGATTTTTATTGGCAGCCTTAATCCCGCCATGCCTCATCGACAAATGAGAACCGCCGCTTTTTATAGTCTCTTCAGATTAAAATGATACGCCTTAAAACAATATATTTGAATATTTTCAACATTTTAAAAATATTTATTGTCTCATTTTAATCTGAAGAAACTATAGCGGCGGTTTTTCTATGGGAAGATTATTGCAAAGCCTTGCGCATGGCTTGTTTGAAATCTTCTAAGGCGCAGAAGCCTTGCGTATTCACAGGGCAGTCGGCAATTTCCAAAGTGACGCGCTGCGGCGGATTGCTGTCGCTCAGCGCTTGCGCTTGGCGCAGCTGCTCGGTGCTTTGGTAGAAATATTCGATTTTTATCCATTGCTTGCCCTGCGGGTCGCGCCATTGTTGGAAAGCGATTTTGCCGCCTGAAGGCGTGTGTTCATATTGATTGGGCAGATGATAAGGCTTGGTTTTGAGCAAGGGCAGCAAAGAGCCGACATTGGAATCATGCCCGACCAGCATTACCACTTTTGCCTGCCGCGCCTGTTCAATCAGCGGATGCGCATAGCCTTCGTCGCTAAAGGCGTTTTGGATAAAGCTCAACAGCGGAGTTGCCGCTTCTTTTGCCATCAGCGGCGAGCCGAAGAGTACATCATTGTATAAATCTTTGATTGCCGTGATGCTTTTCCATGCTTCCTTGCTGTCAATCTTGCCCCATGCCACTTGTTCTAAGGGCAAGCCCTCATAGTATTGCAGCACGAAGCTGTCCGCCGCGCCGGTGCCGTTGCGCAAAGCGCCTGTGGTTTTGGGTTCTTTGCCCTGTTCAAAACTCAAGGTGTTTTCGATGGCGGCGATTTGGCAGCTGTTTTTCTCTTTGCAGGCGGTGGAATCCTGATAATCCAATACTTTTTCCAATGCCGCATAAGAGTTTGCCAAGCGTTGATTCAAACCTGCAAAGCCCTCTGCGCCGAGGCTTTCGTCAATCGAGCGGCGCAATTGTTCTTCAAAGGCGGCATCCACTGTGCTGCGTACAATCGGGTTGAACGTATTATCCATTTTGCCCACCGCTTCCAAATGCCGCACTTCGATGCCGCAGTCGGCAAAGGCTTTTTGGGCGAATTGTTCGCCGGTGGCGATAGTGCGCGGCAGACTGTTGGTATAGACCAAAATCGCTTCCGGGCGGCATTCGCCTTGTTTGATGAGTCCGGCAACATCAAGCCAATGTCCCAAATATTCGGCGAATATTCCTTCTAATTGCGCGCCTTTAGGCGTGAGATGTCCGCCCTTGGTCGTCCATGTCGGCCATGTCTGCGGCGTGGCTTCGGCGAGCGCGCTACCATAGCCGATTAAGGGCGCACGAATGCCGTGGCGGCTGAAAAAGACCACTTTTTCCAATGTGTAATCGCTGGGAGCAAGCGTTGTTTGATTATTGCTATTGCCGATGCTGCTGCAAGCACTTAAGAGTGCCGCGCTGATTGCCATGCTTAAACTTAGTCCGATTGCTTTCATTCTGTTCTCTCCTAAGCGCGGCACATGCCGCCTGAAAAAGTTTACGCTTTGTAATCATCGGCTTCAAGGAAACGCTAAAAAATAGCAGCAATTCTTTCTCCTCGCTGTAGTTAATGCTTTGATTTGTTTGTTTTTGCAGAAAATAGAAAATTTTTTGAGCATTTCTGTTTGTATTTGTATATTGACAAGACTATAATTCAAAACCTAAAGGTTTTTTAACAAAGTCGCGCCGCATGATGCCGATGGTGATGAAAACGCCGCATGATGTTGCCGCTGCTGATTTCATCAAAATTTCCTTACTGGTTGAACCCCCTCCCTTTAGGAGGATAATCTTGTGGGAGAGGTGTAACCTCTTCCAATTCAGGGCAACACGTAGAGCGACGCTTTATGTGTCGCTCTACGTGTTGAAACATGACCTGCTAAAGCAGAAAGGAGTATTTGTGAAGCCACATCTTTTAGCCGAGCGCATCGCCGAGCATAAGCGGAGCGGCAAAGGCGGCATCACTTCCGTATGTAGCGCTTTGCCGGCGGTGTTGCGCGCCGCCGCCGCCTCCGCCAAAGCCCATGATGCCGTTCTCTTAATCGAATCCACATCCAATCAAGTCGATCAATTCGGCGGTTATACGGGTTTGACCCCTGCGCAATTTATCGCCCAAACGCGGCAATTGATTGCCGACTGCGGTTTTCCTTTGGAAAAACTGGTTTTTGGCGGCGACCATCTCGGGCCGAATGCTTGGCAGCATGAAACGGCGGCAGAAGCGATGCACAAGGCGGAAGAATTGCTGCGCCAATACGCGGCGGCAGGTTTTCAGAAAATCCATTTGGATTGCAGTATGAGCTGCGCCGACGACCCTGTGCCGCTGGACGATTTGACCGTTGCCACCCGCGCCGCGCGTTTGTGCAAAATTGCCGAAGCTGCGGCACCGAATCAGGACATTGTCTATATCGTGGGCACGGAAGTACCGGTGCCGGGCGGTGCGCAGGAAGATATCGAGGGTATTACGCCGACTTCCGCCGCTGCTGCGGCAAAAACCTTGGCGGTGCATCAGGAAGTCTTTGCTAAGGAAGGTTTAAGCGCGGTTTGGCCGCGCGTCATCGGCTTGGTGGTGCAGCCCGGCGTAGAATTCGATCATCTGCAAGTGGTGGATTATGTGCCTGAAAAAGCACGTGAATTGGTCACTTTGGCGGAGACTTTCCCCCATGCGGTTTTTGAAGCGCATTCCACCGATTACCAAACCCGCCATCATCTCGCCCAATTGGTGCGCGATCATTTTGCGATTTTAAAAGTCGGGCCGGCGCTGACTTTCGCTTATCGTGAAGCCCTGTATGCACTTAATCGCGCCTTGCTGGCGGTTTATCCCGATGCGGGTGTCGATGTGGCGGCGGTCATGGAAGCCACGATGCTGGCAGAGCCTTCGCGTTGGCAGAAATATTATCACGGCGATGCGCAGCAGCAGGCATTGCTGCGTGTTTACAGTCTGTCCGACCGTATGCGTTATTACTGGCCGCAGGCGGCGGTGCAGGCGGAAATTACCAAATTCCATCAAGCCTTTGACCAAGCCGAGCTGCCTTACGGCGTTTTGCATCAATATCTGCCGCAGGCGGTGGAAGTTTGCCACAATCGCGGCGAAGCCTTCAGCGCCGCCAATTTGATTGAGCAGCATATCCGCTTTGCCCTCGAGCCCTATTATTCAGCCACAGACGGAGCAGGCGCATGATTGCAGACAAAGATATTGCTTATTTTCAGGCGCAGGGTGCGCAAGCCACCGCACAGGAAATCAGCGGACAGGCGCAGGCTTGGTTGGAAATTCCCCAATTATTACAGCGTGATCAAGCCGCATTGCCGCCGCTTGCCGCTGCGCTGAACAATCCGCAGGCGACGGTCGTCTTTAGCGGTGCCGGCACTTCCGCCTATGTCGGCGATATTGTCGCGCCCTTGATTGCGCCGCTTGCCGCCGCGCACTGCCAAGCGATTGCCAGCACCGATTTTGTCGCCCAACCTGCCGACCGTCTGCCGCGTCATGCCGAAGGGATTTTCTTTGCCTTTGCCCGTTCGGGCAATTCGCCGGAAAGCGTGGACAGCATTGAAAAACTGGCGATTGTTGCGCCGCAAATGCAGCCTTATGCGGTAACTTGCAATGTACAGGGACAATTGGCGTTAGACGGACGCACCTATAGTTTGCTGATGCCGCCGCAAACTCATGACGCCAGCTTTGTCATGACATCCAGCTTTTCCACTATGACGCTCTACACTGCCGCCTTATGCCGCCAAGCCCTCGGATTAGCGACGCCGGACTTTAGCGCGCTTGCCGAGGCTTCGCAGCAGATTAACCGTCAGTTTTATCACAGTGCGACGGCAGACGCCTTACTACAAGCGCAGCGTCTGATTTTCTTAGGCAGCAGTGCGCTTTACGGCGCGGCACGCGAATGTGCGCTGAAAATTTTGGAAATGACCGCGGGCGCGATTCCCACCATGGCGGAAACTTCGCTCGGCTTCCGACACGGCCCGAAATCCCTAATTAACGCGCAAACGGCGGTTATGGTTCTGCCGAGCAATCATGCCTATACCCAGCAATTTGACGCCGACATCATCTGCGAATTAGCCAATGACAGCAGCGCGGCGGCAATCGTCGTGCCGGCAAGCGCGGCATTTTTCGCGCGTTTTGAGGATATTGCGGCGCATCCGCGCGTCATCGCGCTGCCCTATGCGGCGGCAGGCGACAGCTTCAGTGATGATTATCTGGCGGTCTTGGCGGTGCAATATGCGCAATTGCTCGGTCTGCGCGCCGCGATTGAACGCCGCATTTCCCCCGATAATCCCAACCCGAGCGGACAAGTGAACCGCGTGGTGAAAGGCGTTCGCCTATACCCTTATTCAATATCATAAAAAAGGAGAGAGATATGCCTAATATTTTATTGACGCGCATCGATAACCGCTTGATTCACGGGCAGGTCGGTATGACGTGGACGAATTGGCTGGGTGCGAATTTGGTTCTCGTCGCCGACGACGAGCTGGCGAATGACGAAACCCAGCAAGCCCTTATGGAAATGGCGATTGCGGGCGGCGCGGAATCGCGCTTCTTCAGCTTGCAGAAAACTATTGATGTGATTCACAAAGCGGCGGACAGACAGAAAATTTTTCTGGTCGTGCGTGATCCGCAAGCCGCATTGAAATTGGTAGAAGGTGGCGTGCCGATTGACAAAATCAACGTCGGCAACCTGCACTTTGCCGAAGGCAAGCGGCAAGTCTCGAAAGTGATTTCCGTCACCGAAGACGATATCCGCTGCTTTAAGGCGCTGGAAGCAAAAGGCGTTCCCTGTACCGCACAAAGTACACCCGATGATAAAAAAGTGTCGATTCTTCAACTGCTTGAAACGGAGTAAACCATGGAAGCCACAGAAATCATTGCCCAATTCAGCCTTTGGCAGGCTTTGGCGGTCGCCATCTTTGCAGGGATTGCAGGGATTGACCTTTTTAACGTGCTTACCCATATCCACCGCCCGATTATCGCCGGTCCGATTGTCGGCTTGCTCTTAGGCAATCCGCAGGCGGGCTTGGTTGCAGGGGCGAGCTTCGAGCTGATGTGGATGGGCTTGGTGCCGCTGGCAGGCGCGCAGCCGCCGAATGTGGTATTGGGCGGCATCATCGGCACCGCCTTTGTGATTGCCACAGGACAAACCGCCGAACAGGCGATTGTGGTCGCGATACCGGCGGCGGTATTTGTGCAAATGTGCATTACCTTCTTATTCACCGCCTTCTCGCCGCTGATGAGCACCGCGGATAAATACGCGCAAACCCTGAATTTCAAAGGCATTGCCAATCTGAACTATCTCGGCATGAGCATCTTATTCGTCTTCTACTTCTTCATTGCCTTTGCCGCGATTTACTTCGGCGCAGAAGCCGCGCGCAGCTTAGTCAGCCTGATTCCGAAATGGATTACCGACGGGCTGCAAATGGCGGGCGGACTGATGCCGGCAATCGGCTTCGGCATCCTGCTCAACATCATGCTGCAACGCCAATACATCGCCTACTTCCTCATGGGCTTTTTGCTCGCCGCCTATTTCCAACAACCGCTGCTCGCGATTGCTTTGGTCGGCGTGGCATTTGCCCTGATTGAATACTATCTGCGCGAAGCCGTGCCGCAAGGCGCCGCCAAAGCCGATAAATCCGAAGATTATGAAGAGGGTATCTAAAATGAGTGAACATCAAAAAGAAATCGTCAGCGGTGCTTATGAAGATTTAAGCGCACCTAAAGTCATTACCCCGAAAGACCTGCGCCGCATGGCTTGGCGCTCGCTCTTCTTGCAAGCCTCCTTCAACTACGAACGCATGCAGGCAAACGGCTGGCTATACAGCATCTTGCCCTCGCTGCGCAAAATCCACAAAAATGAAAACGACCTGAAAAAATCCATGGCAATGCACTTGGAATTTTTCAACACCCATCCGCTCTTGGTAACCTTCATCTCGGGACTGGTGCTGGCAATGGAAGAAGCCAAAGAACGCATCGACACCATCCGCGCGATTAAAGTCTCCACCATGGGACCGGGCGGCGGTATCGGCGACGCCGTATTCTGGCTGACCCTGCTTTCTATCTGCGGCGGCATCGGTGCCTCCTTCTCCTTGCAAGGTTCGTGGCTGGGGCCGATCTTCTTCTTTGTGCTGTTTAACGTCGTGCATTTCTCCCTGCGTTTCGGCTTGGCAAGCTACGGCTACAAAATGGGCGTATCCGCGATTAAAAACCTCAAAGACCAAACCAAAAAACTGGCGCATGCCGCCTCAATCGTCGGCTTGATGGTGATCGGCGCGATGACCGCCAGCTATGTCCGCTTGGAATCAGGCTTGCAACTGGTGCGTAAAGCCGGCGACGCCACCTTTGTCTATACCCTGCAAGGCGATTTGGTCGATAAAATCATGCCGGCATTGCTGCCGCTCTTATGGACACTCTTCCTTTTGTGGCGGATTAAAAAAGGCAGCTCGCCGCTGAAATTGGTCATCATGACCGTTGTCTTCGGCTTAGTCTGCACCTTATTGCCGGTGCTGCTGAAAACCATGTTCGGCTGGGAAATCATCGACCCTGCCGTCTTGATGGAACGCGGCAATTTATTCGGCAAACCTTGGGGCAATTAAGCGACAATAGACAGGCGGCGCCAAGCGCCGCCTACGCTTTTTCGGCAAATCGGGGCAGGGCTTACGCTTTGTTCCGAATGAAAACAGATTATAAGGAAGCAAAATGATACATCTCATCATCTGCGGGCACGGACAAATCGCCGACGGTCTTCTGTCGGGACTCAAACTCTTGGCGGGCGAAGTTAACGCCTGCCACAGCCTCAACTTCCCCGAAGGCATGAGCAGCGAAAGCCTCGCCCAATCCCTGCAAAACATCGTCGCCGCCTGCCAAGACGAACCGATATTGATTTTTACCGACATCATAGGCGGCACCCCCTTCCGCCAAGCCGCATTGATTGCCAACGAACGCCCCGACTGCGAAATTATCAGCGGCATGAATCTGCCCCTGCTGATTGAAGCCGTGATGGAACGCGACGAAGCGGAGAACGTGGCGGATTTCGCCGAAAACCTCGTGCAAAACACCCGCGGCAGCATCGCCCGCTACTCCGCCTTATTGCAAAGTCGGATAAAAAATAATCCTGTCGTCATCGACGGCGACGGCATTTAAGCGCCGAACCTTAATCCTCTTTACCTTTAAAAATGCAGGAACATTCGGTAAAGTGCCGCAAATTGTCTTGATGCCCAGTCTGTTATGCTTGTTTATGGTTAATTCATAAAAATAATGCATGTCGGATACTTGTATCCGACATGGCTTCTTTTCAATTCTTCGGCTATATGCATAAATTGCTGAGTAACAGTTAGAAAATAGGGGCAAAGGGACATTTTAGGTGCTAAAAAGTTTGAAAAGCCTTATTCTGTAAGGCTTTTAGCGAGGTCAAAAGCTTTGAACACAAAAAATGCTTTTTCTGTGGCTCAAAACAGGTCAAAAAAGATGGCAGACAAAATC
>NZ_JBXGGR010000046.1:0-6201 GCF_056855035.1 Suttonella sp. | reverse complement strand
ACACAATTGCCTGAAAACAGCGTCATTATTATGGACAATGCCAGCTTTCACAAAAGACAGGATACCCAACAGCTTATCGCAGATGCGGGACATCATATTTTATGGCTGCCGCCATACAGTCCGGATCTGAACCCAATCGAGGAAATGTGGGCTTGGCTTAAACGTAAACGCAAGGATTGGCGCTTAGATTGCATCGATAAACTATTCTTTTACTTCCTGTGAATTTGTAACTCTTTTTGATTTCTTTGACTATAGTCTAGAGCCCTCCGAATACATTGTCGTTTTGCTTGCTTAAGACCTGTAAAGATTAAGAAACATTTGCCCAATTCCCCTGAAAAACAATCTTTACTTAGCATTCCGCCTACAATTTGATTGGCAAAGGAATATTTTCTTTATTTTTTATCACTACTTGATAATTATTTTTATTTGGATTACAATTAATATAACTTTAATAAAAACCAAATAAAATGAAATACTTTACTTTATTGACATTAGTTTGTTCCTGTTCTTCAGTGTGGGCGGAAGAGGCTGCTAAAGCCGTTATCCACTTGTCTGAGATTAATGTTAGTGCTGATTACATCAATCAGCCTTATACAACACCCGCTGCGGTGTCCGTGATTGCAAAAAACGAAACCGGGCGCGATTTGAATGAAGTCTTGCGCAGCAGCCCTAGTTTATTTACGCAGCATGATATCGGGCAGGGCGGTATTGCGGTCAATTTGCGCGGTTTTGAAGGGGCGGGGCGGGTAAACGCCAGTATTGACGGCGTCAGCCAAACCTTTTATCAGACCAATCCGGCGCATGGTTGGAATGGCAATACGGTCTATATCAATGAAGATTTTATAGCGGGTGCGGAAGTCGAGCGCGGTTTGTCGCATGGCAATTCGGGTGGCAACGCATTGGGCGGGAGCGTGAATTTTCGCACATTGGCGCCTATCGATTTGGTACAAGGGGACAATACCTTTGGCGGTCGTCTGATTTTGCGGCATGGCAGTAATGGTTACGGCACAAACGGTATGGCGGCGGTGGCGCATCGGCAGCAATTTGACAATGGAGGTTCGTTCGGCGTCTTGGCGGCATATGGCGGCAAGGTTAAGGGCGGTTATCGCAACGGTGCGGGCGAGATGATTGCCGGCGATGGTTTGAATGACAATGCTGCGATGGAAAGCGGCGTGCATGCGCAGAATTTTATGGGCAAATTGGAGTATGCGCCTAATCGCTATCATCATTTTAATTTCAGCCATATTGCCAATCAAAGCCGCAGCACGAATAACCATACGCCGATTGATGTGAAAACCAATAGCAGCTTATTCCAATATCGCTACAATCCGCTGTCCGACAAAATCGATTTGCGTGCGGATATTTCTTACGGCGATTCGCGGCAATATTTTGCCAAGGAAGACCATGATAACGGCTATCAAAACCGCCAGACGTATAATCCGACTTGGCAGTTTAGTTTGACTAACCGTAGCGTGTTTGAAATCGGCAAGGCGGATTTAAGTTTTGATTATGGCGCAAAAATCCAACGCACGCGTTACGGCTCTAAAGAGCGTGATGCGGATTTGCCGCATTACCACGGCATTTTAGCCAAAGGTTATCAGCAGACGGGCAATCTGTTTGCTGAAGCCGAATTTCAGCACGGCAAATGGACTTTAGGGGGCGGGCTTCGTTACGAGCGCTACCGTTACGGCGGTTTCTTGCCCGAAACATTCGATAACGGCGCGATTGTGTTTCCTGCCGGCGGCAATGTGGATTTCTCTCATAAAGAAAGTCATCTCAATCCCTATTTTTCTTTGGCATATCAGGCAAATGATTGGTTGCAGCTGTATAGCACTTATGCGCATACTAGCCGTGCGCCGACCGTGCAGGAATTTATGTATGTGAATAATATCAATAATAATCCCTACTCGGTTAATCCTTATTTGAAAAGCGAGACGTCGCATAATCACGATATCGGCTTTAATATCTTTAAACAAGGCTTATTTACCCATAATGATACGGCGCGTTTGAAAGTAAATTATTTTACTAGCCGTATAAAAAATTATATTTTCCAAGATCAATTTTATGTCTGCGATGACCATACGAAATGCAGTATGGATGATTATTTAAACGGCGATATGGATGTTTCCCCTGTCGGAATTTTTTTCAATATGCCGAATAAGACTAAAATCCGCGGCTGGGAAATAGAAGGCGGTTATGATTTTGACCGCGCTTATATCAATATCGCTTATAGTCGCAATAAAACGGATTTGCCGATAGATTATTTGGCAGATACGGTCAGCACGATTCGTACGCAACCGAGCAGCCAGTTAGCGGTCGATCTCGGTACGCGCTGGTTGGATAATAAATTAATTGTCGGCGCGCGCTTAACGCGCATGGGAGATGATACCATCCCTGCGGGCGTGGATACCGATACCGGCCTTCCTACGGCGACTAAAGTGAAAGGCGGGCAAAATGTTTATGATTTATATGCCAAATATGATATGAGTAAAAATGCCAAATTGTTTTTCAATATTGATAATCTGACTAATACGGTCTATAACTATCCGCTGAGCAGCGGCGGCACATTAGGCACGGGCAATACGGGAGCGCAATCGGATTGGGCGAATAAAGGCACAGGGCGCGGCAGAACTTTCTATGCAGGTTTTATGATGCAATTTTAGGCTGTTTTGACTGAATATTTATTCAAATCATATGGAATTGTTTATTCTGATGATTTGAATGGATGCGGAATTGCTGTGCGCGGGATTTCGGCTTGTATGGATTTACCTAGGAAGATAATGAAAAAATTTGTTTTAATGTTTACGCTTGTTTTGCAGGCGGTCTGCGCCGAACCCTTGGGGCGGATTATCGATACCCAAAGCGGTCAAAGTCTTTCGCCGAGCCACTTGGCGCAGATGCTGTCGCAGGCGCAAATCGTATTGATCGGCGAGGAGCATGATAATGCGGCGCATCATGCCGCTCAGGAATGGTTGTTGCGGCAGACGGCGGAAGCGCGCGCAAAGGGCAGTGTGGTTTTGGAAATGTTGGTGCCTGAGCAGCAGCAGGCTGTAGGCGATATGCAAGCCTATTTGCACAGTGGCGGCAGCACGGGAAAACGTTCTTTAGCCGAGAAAATTAATTGGAATATGCGCTGGGATTGGTCGCAATATCAATCCTTAATCTATGCTTTGTTAGAGCAAAAAGCGCCGCTGTTGGCGGGCAGTCCTTCGCGTCAAGAATTGTCAAATCAAAGCCGCTTTATGCCTCAAGGTCTGCGCAGCGGCCATCCGGCGGTGCGCGATAGTTTGGCTCAATTAATGGATGCGCATCACGGCAGTCCGCAAGACTTGGTCTCGCTGCAGCAATATAAAGATTTTAAAATGAGCACGGTCTTATTGAATGCGCCCAAACCGGCATGGCTTATTGCAGGAAACATTCATGTTTCCAAGCAGTTGGGCGTGCCTTTGTTTTTGCAGGATGCGGGCTTTTCGGATGGTGTGAAAACGCTGTTGCTGACCGAGGAAGGCAGTGAAGTGGATATGCGGCATGCCGATTATATTTGGTTTTTTTGATTGGAATGCTGCGCGGTAACGATATGAAGAAAATGGTCGTATTAGCTTTTTGTGCCTTGTCGTTCGCTCAACTCACTTGGGCACAGAGGATTGTGTTGCTGACGCCTGACAGCGCCGATATTGTGGCTGCGCTGGGAGCGGCAGATAAGGTGGTCGCCGTGCATGACCATAACCATAACCCGCTTTATCAGGGTAAAGAGACGATTGGTTTTTACCGCACCTTGTCTGTAGAGCCGATTATGGCGCAGAAACCTGATGTGGTTATCGGCAGTTTTATGGCGATGCCGCCCAATATTTACGCCAATCTCAGACAAAGCGGCATTGTGGCGGAAAATGTACAAGAGAGTGAAACGATTGAAGATTATCAAAACAGCATTATCCGTATCGGAGAATTGATTGATAAAGAAGAACAGGCGGCGGTCTTGGCGCATCAATTCAAAACCGCTTTAAAAGCGCAGCCGGCAAGCGGCAAACGTTACCTGCTCAGCTATGACGGACGCTATGTTGCCGGACGCGGCACGGTGGCGGATAGCTTAATTCGATTGGCGGGCGGCATTAATGCGGCTGATGGCGTGGAGGGGTTTAAACCTTTGTCGCGGGAAGCCTGGTTGGCGGCAAAGCCTGATATCGTCATTATTGCCAAACATAATGAAGAAATCCTCGGCGGAGCAGAAAAACTGGCTGCCCGCCCTGAATTGTCCGCCAGTCCTGCGGCGCAAAACGGCAAAATCGTTTTTTGGTATTCCGATGAGTTTTTGCGTTATGGCTTGCATACGCCCGAAAGCATTCAAAACCTGTATCAATTGGCGCGCTGATGTTGTGTAAGTTTATGATAAAAATATGTTAAAACCTTTCTTGTTGCCCTTGCTGATACTGGCGCCCTTAATTTTTTTCTGTGCCGGAGTAGGTGAGGGAACGTGGCAAGATCCGCTGAACGTTGAAGAAATTATGCTGCAAATCCGTTTGCCGCGCATCACCGTGGCATTATTGGTAGGCGCTGCTCTGTCTGCCAGCGGTTCGGCTTTGCAAGCCTTGTTTGAAAATCCGCTTGCCGATCCGAGTTTGATTGGTACTTCGGGAGGCGCGGCAATCGGTGTCGTCGTGATGATTGCCATGGGCTGGGGCGGTATCGGTGTGCCGCTGGCGGCATTTTTGGGCGCTTTAAGCGTTTGTTTGTTATTGTTGTTTCTTCATCGCTGGGTCGGCGGCGGCAAATATGGACTGCTCGTTTTGGGTTTTGTTTTGAGCAGTTTATGCGCTGCTGTGGTAAGTCTTATTTTATTTATGTCGGATGATATGGCTTTGCGCGGTGCAATGACATGGCTGGCGGGCAGTTTTGCTGAAGCCGGTTTTGTTTCTCTGACCTATGCCGGCAGCGCTATTGCTGCGGGGGGCTTATTGTTAATCGTTCTTGGGCGGCAACTGGATTGCTTGCTGCTGGGCGATGAGGCAGCGCAAACCATGGGCATTACCGTTGCCAAAACGCGGACTTTAGCGATTGTCGGCGCCTCGATGATGACTGGAGCGGCGGTTTCTTTAGGGGGCATTATCGGCTTTGTGGGGATGATGGTGCCCAATGTGCTGGCGCGAGTGATTGGCGGCGGGCGTAGCCGTCTGATTGCCTTGTCGGCATTATGGGGAGCCGTATTTTTATTGATAGCAGATACTTTTTCACGTTGGGTCGTCTATCCGGTTGATTTTCCTGTCGGGATTGTGATTTCGATTTTGGGCGGGCCTTTTTTCTTGTGGCTGATTATGGACAGAGGGCGCGAATAATGTCCCTACAGTTTTCTCATGGTCGGATAAGCAAAGGAACAAGGGTCATTTTAGATGTGCCGGCAATCCGTTTTCCGGATCATTGCATCAGCGCCATTATCGGCGCGAACGGCGCAGGAAAATCTACCCTGTTAAGACAACTCTTGCAATCGCCCGCGACTATTTGGCGCGGAAAACCTTTTCGGCTGGCTTTAAAACAAGGGCGGTGCGCTTGGGTCGGGCAGCATGAAAATTTTCAGTTGCCGATGACGGTCTTAGAATACGTATTAATGGGGCATTATCCGCGTCTTGCTTGGTATCGGCAAAGCCCTGCCTCGAATCGGCAGCGAGCGATGCAATGGCTGGAAATTTTTGAATTGGATGGCTTGAAAAACAAGCGTTTGGAAACCTTGTCGGGCGGAGAAAAACAACGTGCAGCCATTGTCCGCGCCTTATTGCAGGAAGCAGAAATCCTGCTTATGGACGAGCCGACCAACCATTTGGATATCCGCCATCAGCATCATTTGATGAAGCAGCTGCGCTTATTGACCGCACCCAAACCCGCCGTAATTATGGTACTGCATGATATCAATCTTGCCGCGCATTACAGCGATTTCGTTGTGCTGATGAAGCAGGGGAAAATTGCGGCAAGCGGCGCGACGGCAGAAATCATGCAGGCGCAGGTGTTAAGCGATTTATATGACTGGCGCATCCTACGCGAGCCCAGCGGCAATTTCATTCCCGATTACGCTAACTAACCTGAGTTCGGGATAAGCCCCCTCTATTTAGCAGCCGCCAAAGCATTCTTCCCAAACATCTGCGGCTTATACGCAAACAAGCAATATGCCGTTAATCCAGAAATCAGATTCAACAAAAATCCCTTCTCTGAACG
>NZ_JBXGGR010000045.1:0-17134 GCF_056855035.1 Suttonella sp. | reverse complement strand
GATGATTTTGTCTGCCATCTTTTTTGACCTGTTTTGAGCCACAGAAAAAGCATTTTTTGTGTTCAAAGCTTTTGACCTCGCTAAAAGCCTTACAGAATAGGGCTTTTCAAACTTTTTAGCACCTAAAATGTCCCTTTGCCCGCCATTCTATAGTCTCTTCAGATTAAAATGATACACCTTAAAACAAAATATTGAAATATTTTTCAATATTTTGGAAGTTTTTATTGTCTCATTTTAATCTGAAGAAACTATAATTGACGGTGCATTTTTTATTAAACGCATTCGTGCGCTCAATTTATGTCGTGACCATTATGATGCTAAACGTATGGCGGATTTGGCTTTTCGCTATGCTTTGCTGCATCTAAAATATGATATTCAGGGATATGAGAAATTTGATGATTTATATCGTATCTTTTTTTATGATTGTGTGCCTTTTGAAAAGAAAATGCACAATCCGATTTCTGCCAAAGCAATTGATTTTTCTAAAACACCCGAAGCCCAATTCCGACATCAATTACATGATGAATTAAAGAAAAAGCGTAAATTGGCATTGCGTTTGGGGAAATTGTCTGACAATGCCGCTTGGGTATTGAAACCGCCCGTCATGAAAGCTTTCTTAAAAGACTCCGCCATCGATATTATTGAAAATGATGTGATGTTAGATGTAAAGCAAAAAGGCGTGGATATGCGTATTGGCTTGGATATTGCTTCTATCGCCTTGAAGCAACAAGCTGATAAAATTGTTCTATTTTCGGGGGATTCGGATTTTGTACCTGCTGCAAAATTGGCACGTCGCGAAGGTATTGATTTTATTTTAGATCCCATGTGGAATCATATTCCAATTGATTTAATGGAACACATTGACGGCTTGAAAACTCAATGCCCCAAACCAGCTAATATGAAATAATTTTCAGGCTTCCTAAAAATTTCTACTATAGTCGAAGAACTGAAATAGCAAGGCAAGGTAGGGTGGGCAACTTGTTGCCCACGCGGTTTAATCTTGAATCTGATATTGATAGTAAATTCATCTCAAAACAACACAAAACATGACTTTTACATATTGGTGTAAACAATAAGGAATATAAGGCTTTAAGCGTTCTCCTTTGTCATGAATGACTATACATATTTTTTCCTAGCTTTTTAAACAGCTTAATCGCTTTTTGGTCAAAAGTTGCAAAACTTTCTGCGCCTAATTGACTACCGGCATATTCATTGACACCATCGGCAAAATCACCGCCTTCCCGCATAAAAGCAAAACCCGCCTCTACTTCTGCTTGCGCATATATCAATTTCGGATGAGTAAGAAAATGCGACAACTTATTGTAGATGTCGTGATTCGATTGTTGGTAAAGTCTTCGCAATACCCAAATAGTCTCGCAAAAGACAGTTGTTGGAATGATGATGTTCTCCGCCTGATCTAAAATTTCCAATGATTGCCGATGCTGTTTTTCATCATCTATCACGAATAGCCTGACTAAAATATTGGTATCAATAGCGACTTTCATTTATTAGAAATTCCTTGCATACCTGCTTCTGCATAAGCATCGGCAATCGCATCGTTTAATTCTTCGATGGTGAATTGTTTGCCGCTGTGATTGCTAAACAATCCTGCAAATTCTGCAAAAGAAGAGTTTTTTTCCGGTCTTTTGGCTGAAATTTTGATCGCTCCGTCTGCAAGTTTTTCTACGTCTAGCACCGTTCCGGCATCAGCGCCTAAATGTTGTAAGAATTCTTTTTTTAGGGTGATTTGTCCCTTAGAAGTGAGTTTTAATTGTGCAACCATAGAGTCTCCTGATGGTAAGGTTTATCAATGAATTATGCCTTACTTTATTTGATGAATCAAATAATAAAATATTGAATTGTTGCTATATTTTTATTCGTCCTTTTAATCGATATGACTAGCTTGTCTATCGGTATGACGAAATCCGCCGGCATTTGCCATTGCCTGTTAAGTACCTGCCTCACCGTAGCGCATTATTTAGTACCTTAAGGTCAAAATGAGAGGTATAGCCGAAGAATTGAAAAAGTATTACGGCGTTGGCTCGCCTTGCCGTACGCTCTTGTACTGTCTGCGGCTCGCCGCCTTGTACTACTTTTTCACTTCTCCGACTATAGAGATGTGCATTTTTGTCATAAGAAGCGCTTGTAATAATTTTATTTTGACGTTATGAAGACTATAAAATCCTGAAAAAAGCCCCCCATTTTATTAAAATGTCCCGCTTTTACAGCAAGCAACTCATAGGAAATCGCCATGTGGACACTGCCCATTCTCTCCATGCTTCTCGCCGTCGGCGCATTTGCCGGTATTATCGCTGGACTATTCGGCGTGGGCGGCGGTTTAATCCTTGTGCCGGTCATCTTATGGCTTTTGCAAATGCAAGGCTTCGGCGAACTCGCCCAAGCCCAGCACATCGCTATCGGCAGCTCATTTGCCGTCATGGTCTTTACCTCCTTTTCAAGCGCATGGACGCAATACCGCAAACAAGCCATTGAATGGCGCGCTTTCCGCCCCATGAGCATCGGCGAGATTATCGGCGTGGCATTAGGCGCCGTCATTGCCCAATACCTCCCCAATAAAGCCCTGCAAATCTTCTTCATCGTATTCACAAGCATTATCGCCATTCGTTCACTACTCGGCATCAAATCCAATCCGCAAAGACAACTCCCCTCTGCACAAGGACTGGGCATAGCCGCTGCCATTATCGGTATTCTCTCCAGTTGGGTAGGCATTGGCGGCGGCGCAATGACCGTACCTTATCTGACCTACTGCAATATCGCCGTACACCGCGCCATCGGCACATCCGCTGCGCTCGGTTGGCCCATCGCTCTTGCCGGCGCAACAGGCTACGCCTTTTCAGGGCAAAACATCGCCGCGCTGCCACCTTACAGCCTAGGCTTTATCTACCTCCCCGCCATTCTCACGCTTGCCATCACCACCATGCTGACTGCGCCGCTCGGTGTCAAACTCTCGCACCGCCTGCCAGCAGATAAACTTAAAAAAGCCTTCGGCATCTTCCTACTCTGCATCGTGGCGAAAATGATCGATAAAATCTTTTTCTAAGAAAATGGGGAAAGAAAAAGCCTTCGCCGCAAGCAGAAGGCGGCGGAACAGTACACTAAGCTGTGGTGAAAAAACAACAAAAATTTTTTTGTTGGTAAAATGCAACAAAGTTGTTGCACCCCTGCAAAAAAAGCAGTACTATTGCCCTCGGATTAGGCAATCCTTGAAAACACTTTTATCTCATTGGAGAAAACACATGAAAAAAGCTCTTATCGCATTAAGCGTTGCCGCAGGCATGATCGCATCAGCTCAAGCTGAAAACACCACCACTCTTTATGGTTCATTAGGTGTTGAAACTCAAGTTTCTAAGAATGGTTCTATCAGCAATTCATTAAATGAAAACCGTTGGAATTTAGATACCTCATCTGCTAAATTCGGTATTAAAGGCACTGAAGACCTGAACAATGGTTTGCAAGCTTTCTACAAAATGGAATTTGGCTTTGATGTGAATGGCGGTGTTGATAAAACTCGTTATGCTTACCTTGGTTTGACCGGTAACTTCGGTACTGTAACTTTCGGTCTACAAGATTCACTGTACAAAGTAGTTACTAATAAAGCCGATATCTTTGAAAACAACTTCTATGGCGACAATGTACACTTTGGTACAGCGACTGGCGGTGGACGTATTCCCAAAGTTATCAGCTATGTATCACCTAACTTCAACGGTTTCCAATTCGGTGTTGCCGGCGTATTAGACGGTAGCTCTGATGTTGTAAACGTATCAGATAGCAAAGCATTCTCTGCTTATCAAGTAGGTGCATGGTATGCGCAAAACGGTTTCTATGTAGGTTTGGCTTACTCATCATTAGACACAGGTAATGGTACTTTAACTAAAGCTACTGCTACTAGCCCTGTAGGTACTCGTGTAGGCGACCTTTCAAAATCTGTTGATGTTGTTGGTCTTGCTGCTCAATATAGTAATGATAAATTCTTAGTAGCTTTCAGTGCAGAGCATAAAGAAGGTAACGATCTACGTGCTGCTAAATCTGATCGTTTGGCTTGGGCTGATGGTCAAAAATATGCTTTAGCCGGTGAATACTATCTTGGTCCTAACACATTCCGCGCAGGTTTTGGTGTAGCTGATTTGAAAAAACATGAAGCTGATGAAAACATCTATACTTATGCTTTAGGTTACCAATACAACTTCAGCAAACGTACTTATACCTATGTTGAAGGCGAATATATTGATTGGAATAAGCAACTTGGTCATGATAAAAACGGCTACACTGTACGTGTAGGTCTGCGTCACAATTTCTAATCTGATTAGAGATTTTCTACAAGGATGTAGAGGGCGAGAGAGCAATCTCTCGCCTTTTTCTTTGTCTCATTATTGTAGGTCGGATTCTTGAATCCGACAAATGTATAGTCGGAAAAGTGAAAAAGTAGTATAGTCTCTTAACTTCAAAATGAGATTATTCTAAGCGCTTCTCCTGACAAAATGTGTATCTCTAAGTCTCATTTTGAAGTTAAGGTACTATAAAAAGAGTTTGCCAAAACGCACAAGACCGACAATTGTCGGTCTTGTTTTTTACGCTGTGCGGTGCTTTTATTCCGCCGCTTTGTCGAGATTAAAGGCTTCATGCAAGGTACGCACCGCCAGTTCGAGGAATTTCTCGTCGATGCCGACCGAGATTTTGATTTCGCTGGTAGTAATGATGCGGATGTTCACGCCCACTTCCGACAAGGCTTTGAACATAGTACTGGCAACCGCCGCATGCGAGCGCATACCCAAGCCGACAACCGATACTTTCGCCACGTCCGAGCTGCTGATTTTCACACCTTCCCAAGAGCTTAACTGCGCATTGAGGATTTCCAGCGATTGCTCGACGTCGCCGCGCGGCACGGTAAAGGTAAAGTCAGTTTTGCCGTTTTCGCCGATATTTTGCACGATCATGTCCACATTCACATTGGCTTCGCCGATCGGGCCGAGGATTTTATAGGCGATGCCCGGCTCGTCAGGCACGTCGAATACATTGATTTGCGCTTCATCGCGGCTGAAGGCGATACCGGTAATAACTGCTGCTTCCATAGCATTTTCCTCTAAAGTAATTAATGTTCCTTCGCTGTCGTCGTCTTCAAAAGAAGATAATACGCGCAGCGGCACTTTATATTTGCCTGCAAATTCCACAGAACGGATTTGCAGTACTTTTGAACCCAAGCTCGCCATTTCCAGCATTTCGTCAAAGGTAATGCGGTCGAGTTTGCGCGCTTTCGGCTCAACGCGCGGATCGGTGGTATATACGCCGTCCACATCGGTGTAAATCTGGCATTCCGCCGCGCCCAAAGCCGCCGCCAATGCCACGCCGGTGGTATCGGAGCCGCCGCGTCCCAGCGTGGTGATGTCGCCGTCGGGATTGATGCCTTGGAAGCCTGCCACGACTACTACTTTGCCTTGTTTCAAGGCATCGTGAATGCGGTCTTTGTCGATATTGGTGATGCGGGCTTTCATGTAGGCATTGTCGGTTTGCATGCCCGCCTGCCAGCCTGTCATAGATACCGCAGGATAGCCGCGCTTATTCAAAGCGATTGCCAAAAGCGCGATAGAGACTTGCTCGCCCGTGCTCATCAACACGTCCATCTCGCGCGGACTGGGGCGCTTGCTGATTTCATGCGCCAAAGCAATGAGACGGTTGGTTTCGCCGCTCATCGCCGATACGGTTACCACCACGTCATGCCCCGCTTTTCGCGCACGAATAATGCGCTCCGCCACATTTTCAATGCGCTCAATCGAGCCCATCGAAGTGCCGCCATATTTTTGTACGATTAACGCCATTTCCTTTCTTTCCTCTTTAAAACACCGCAGACTGCTGCGGATTGCCCCAATGCCGTGCGAAAGCACGGCAAATCCTCTTTATGCGCTTATTGCGGCAAAACTTCCGCCAAAGCCGCCAATGCTTTGTCCATACCGGCAATATCCTTGCCGCCGGCTTGGGCGAAATCGGGACGACCGCCGCCTTTGCCGCCGATATGCGCCGCCAATTGGCGGATAATATCGCCTGCATGCAAGCCTTTGGCAACCGCCGCTTTGCTAACGCTGACCACCAGACGCGCCGTATCGCCGTCCACTCCGCCAATCACAACGGCATCTAATTGCTGCTGATCGCGCAATTGGTCGGCACTGTCGCGCAGGGTCGCATTGTCAAAGCCGTCGCGCTGCAATGCCAAGACCTTCCATTGTCCGATGCTTTGCGCCGCCGCTTCGTTTTGCGCGCCGCCGCTAGCTAATTCGCGTTTCAATTGCTGGACTTGTTTTTCCGCCGCTTTCAATTGCTGCTGCAAATGCTCCACACGTTCCGGCAATTGCGCCGCATCGGTTTTCAGTTGCGCTGCCAATTGCTGCAAGACGGCGCTTTGCTCGCGCATCGCCGTCAATAAAGCCTCGCCCGCCACGCATTCGATGCGGCGAACCCCCGCCGAGACGGCGCCTTGGCTCATCACTTTCACCAAGCCGATATCGCCGGTCTGACTTACATGCGTGCCGCCGCACAGCTCAATCGAATAATCCTCGTCGCCCATGCTGACCACGCGCACCACATCGCCGTATTTCTCGCCGAACAGCGCCATCGCACCTTTTTCACGCGCCGCGTCATAAGAGATTTCTTCGATGCTGACTGCCACATTCGCCATCACTTGCTTATTGATGGCTTGCTCCACTGCCTCGATTTCTTCGGCGCTTAATGCCGCCTCATGCGAAAAGTCGAAGCGCGTTTTAAATTCATCGACCAAAGAGCCTTTTTGCTGCACATGGCTGCCGAGGGTGTCGCGCAAAGCGCGGTGCAATAAATGCGTGGCGCTGTGATGACGCTTGATTTGGCGGCGGCGTGAACGCGAAATTCTGGCATCGACCGTATCGCCGGCAAATAATTGTCCGCTTTGCAAGGTGCCGAAATGCAGGAAATTATCGCCTTGTTTTTGCGTATCGCTGACTAAAAATTCCCCATTGGCGCTGTAAATCACGCCGGTATCGCCGACCTGACCGCCCGATTCGCCGTAAAAAGGCGTTTCCGCCAACACAATCACCGCCTCATCGCCGTAATTCAGATTATCCACCGCCTGACCGTCCACAAAAATGTTGCGAATCGTGCTGCGCAGTTTTTCCTGTGTATAGCCGCGGAACATCGTTTTGCCCTCAATAGCGTACTGCGTATCGGCATGGAATTTGCCCGCCGCTTTGGCTTGCTCGCGCTGACGGTTCATCGCCGCCTCATAACCCGCCATATCCAGCGTTAAATTGCGCTCGCGGGCAATATCGGCGGTCAAATCCACAGGGAAACCGAAAGTGTCATAGAGTTTGAACACGGTTTCGCCTGAAATCTCCGTGCCTTGCAAAGTCGCCAAATCTTTTTCCAAGACCTGCATGCCGCCGTCAAGGGTTTGGGCAAAACGCTGCTCTTCGCGCAAAATCGCCTCGCGCACGCGATTTTCCGCCTCGGCAATCTCGGGATAAGCCGCACCCATTTCTTTAACCAGCGGCGCAACTAATTTATGGAAGAAAGGCTGCGTCTGCCCCAATTTATAGCCATGACGAATGGCGCGGCGCATAATGCGGCGCAGCACATAGCCGCGTCCCTCATTGCCGGGCAATACGCCGTCCGTCATTAAAAATACGGTGGCGCGGATATGGTCGGCAATCACTTTTAAAGAAGCCTGCCCCTCATTGGCGCAACCTACCGCCTCTGCCACCGCATTAAGCAGATTTACAAACAAATCAATCTCGTAATTGGAATGCACGCCCTGCATTACCGCCGTCATACGCTCCAAACCCATGCCGGTATCAATCGAAGGCTTAGGCAGAGGTTTCATATTACCCGCCGCATCGCGCTCGAATTGCATGAACACAATGTTCCAAATCTCAATAAAGCGGTCGCCGTCTTCTTCGGCAGAGCCCGGAGGCCCGCCCCAAACCTGCGGGCCGTGGTCGTAGAAAATTTCCGTACAAGGACCGCAAGGACCGGTGTCGCCCATCGCCCAGAAATTGTCCGACTCATATTTGGCTTTGCCCGGCTTGTCGCCGATGCGGATAATCCGTTCTTCCGGCAAACCGATGACATCGCGCCAAATGCCGAAAGCCTCTTCGTCTTCATGATAGACAGTCGCCAAAAGTTTCTCGGCAGGAATTTCAAATACTTTGGTCAGCAAATTCCAGGCAAAAGGAATGGCGTCGGCTTTGAAATAATCGCCGAAACTGAAATTGCCCATCATCTCAAAGAAGGTATGATGCCGCGCGGTATAGCCCACGTTTTCCAAATCATTATGCTTTCCGCCGGCGCGTACGCATTTTTGCGCGGTGGTGGCGCGTTTGTAATCGCGGCTTTCCGCGCCGATGAAAATGTCTTTAAACGGCACCATGCCGGCATTGGTAAACAGCAAAGTAGGGTCGTTACCCGGCACAAGAGAAGCGGAATGAAGAATCTTATGCTCTTGTTCGGCAAAATAATTCAAAAAAGCGCTGCGGATTTCCGCTGTAGTCATTTTTTTCATTGTGAATGTACTAAAGTTGAAAAAAGAGAAGGAGAAACGCCGAGAATCGCCAAAGTGGCTTGGCAAGGCTCGGCATCGAATTTTTGTTTCAATACCGCCAAAAAGGGCATGGCAATATCGGGATTGGCAAGGCTGAACAGCGTCATGCAGGAACGCAGCTTCAGCGCATCGGTCGCGCCGAAAATGCTTTCCGCCGACAATTGGCTGTGCGTGAGCACGGCGGCGACAAGACTTTCCAAGCGTGCCGCCAAAATCGGATTCTGCAAAAACGCCTGCGCTTCTTCTAAATCGGCGATGGCATAGCTTTGCGCCATGGCGCTCTGCCCTAAGCCTTGAATTTGCGGAAACATAAACCACATCCAATGGCTACTTTTCTTTCCTGCGCAAATTTCTGCCAAAGCCTGCATATAGACGGCTTCCTGTGCCTGCAAAAAACGCTGCACATCAGCCATCTTCGTGCTCCGCGCAAGATTCGGCATGTCGGATTTCTTCAAAAGAGAAACCGCGCTGCGCCATAAAGCGTTGCCGCTTGGCGCGCTCGGCGCGGTCTTTTGTCGTTTGCGGGTATTTTTTGGCATAGACTTGGGCGGCAAGGGCGAACCAGTCGATTTCCTCTAATGCCTCGCGCAGCATTTCGGCAGAAATGCCGCTGCGCTGCAAGCCTTGTTTGATTTTCAAGGCGCCGTTGCCGCTATTGCTTTTGCTGCGCACATAGCTTTGGCAATAACGCCAATCGCTTTGCCAGCCGCGCTCCGCCAAACGCTCAATCACGGCGACGGCGCTTTCTTCGTCCAATTCCGCTGTTTTTTTCGCCAGCAGTTCGCCTTTGCTGTGTTCGCGCCGCGACAGGGCTTGCAGGCATTGCGCTTCAAAAGCGCCTGCCAAATCACTCGTTGTCAAAATCCTCTCCGCTGCTGTCGCTTTCCTCACGCGACTCCAGCAGGCTGGCTTCGCCGCCGATGAATTTCTCACGGATTTGCGCTTCGATTTCCTGCGCCAATTGCGGATTTTCTTTCAGATACGCGCGGACTTTTTCCTTGCCCTGCCCGATTTTTTCATTATTGTAGCTATACCAAGCGCCTGATTTTTGAATGATATCGGTATCTACGCCCAATTTGATAATCTCGCCTTCGCGCGATACGCCTTCGCCGTATAAAATCTCGAATTCCGCCTGCTTAAACGGTGGCGAGACTTTGTTTTTCACGACTTTGACGCGGGTTTCGTTGCCCAAAACTTCTTCGCCGTCTTTCACCGAGCCGATGCGGCGGATATCCATACGCACGGAGGCATAGAATTTCAGCGCATTGCCGCCGGTGGTGGTTTCCGGCGAACCGAACATCACGCCGATTTTCATGCGGATTTGGTTGATGAAAACGACTAAAGTATTGGCTTTTTTGATGTTCGCCGTCAGTTTGCGCAGAGCTTGGCTCATTAAGCGCGCCTGCAAGCCCATATGGGAATCGCCCATTTCGCCTTCGATTTCCGCTTTGGGCGTGAGGGCGGCGACTGAATCCACCACAATCACGTCAAATGCGCCGGAGCGCACCAAAGCATCGGTAATTTCCAAGGCTTGTTCGCCGTTATCGGGCTGGGTAACGTATAAATCATCGGTATTTACGCCTAATTTGCGTGCATAGACGGGGTCGAGCGCGTGTTCGGCATCAATAAATGCCGCCGTGCCACCTGCCTGCTGCGCTTGGGCAATCACTTGCAGCATCATAGTGGTTTTGCCCGAAGATTCGGGGCCGTAGATTTCTACAATCCGCCCTTTGGGCAAGCCGCCGATGCCGAGCGCAATATCCAAGCCTAAAGAACCGGTAGAGATGGCTTGAATATCGTGTTGTGCGGCCTGTTCGCCCAAGCGCATGACCGTGCCTTTGCCGAATTGTTTGTCTAATTGGGCAAGCACCGCGCCGAGGGCTTTTTTCTGTTCGTCATTCATTGATTGCGTTCCTATTTTTGTAAAGCATCGAGTTGCTGTAATTTTTGCATAATCATAGCATCTTTGGGTTTGTTTTTGAGGGCGGCTTCGTATTGCTGGCGCGCCAGACGCAGATGTACGTTCGCCAGATTCAGCCGCGCATTATGATGGTTCGGCTCAATCGCCAATAAGGCTTCCAGCACCTGCTGCGCCGCCGCCCAATCGTTGCGTCCCGAATAAATGACCGCCAAGGCATTATAAGGTTGCGGCAGTTTGGGGAAATTGCTGCGCATCATGTTGAACCAGCGTTCGGCATCTTCGCTGCGCCCCAATTGCATCAGGATTAAGCCTTTGAGATAGGCGGCTTTCGCATCATCGGGCGCTGCCGCCAAACGCGCTTCCAATTGCTTGAGTGCCAAATCGGGATTGCCGTTTGCCGCCAAAGATTCTGCCGCCTGATAGCCCGACCACGGCGGCGCAGCCTGCATGCTTGCCAGCGGTGCGCTGGAAATCGTGCCTTGCGGCAGTACCATTGTTTGCGCCCTTGCCTGCGGCGCAGGATTTGCCGCAGGATTGGCAACTGCGCCCACGCCCTGCTGTGCATCTTGCAGCAATTGCTCGCCTGTGCCGACATTGCCTTGGCTGGGCAGTAATGCCACCGGCGGTTCGCTGTTACTTTGCTGCGCCCATGCCGCTGCCGTGATCAAATACAGCCAAATCCCTATCTGTTTTCTCATTCCCGCCACCGTAAAGCGTATTTTTCCACCAAGCCGATTAACCAAGCCCCCAAGACACCCAATAAAGATAAAAGCACCACCCCTGCCAAGAGCTGATCCAAGCGGAACAAAGCTCCGGCATTGAGGATATAAGTACCGATGCCGTTTTGCGCGCCAATCATTTCCGCAGCAATCAGCATCGTGATGCCGATAGAGAAAGAAATGCGAAAGCCCGCCAAAATGCCCGGCAAGGCGCCCGGCAGCAGAATTTTGCGAATCAGCGCCCATGTGGATAAGCCAAAGGATTGTCCCATGCGGATTAAGCCTCTGTCCACGCCATCGATAGCAGCATAGGTCGCGATGACGGTAGGGAAGAAGACGCCGAATAAAA
Source organism: Suttonella sp. (assembly GCF_056855035.1). Lineage (NCBI taxonomy): Bacteria > Pseudomonadati > Pseudomonadota > Gammaproteobacteria > Cardiobacteriales > Cardiobacteriaceae > Suttonella > Suttonella sp. Next base: position 5,564 of record NZ_JBXGGR010000045.1, on the reverse strand, counting down.
TAGTGGCGATTTTTGAGCCTTCGCCGGTACCGAACCAGACGATAAACAGCGGTAAGAGCGCGATTTTCGGCACGGGAAAGAGGGCGGATACCAAGGGCAGCAAGCCGGCGCGGGCATAAATCCACAAACCGATAACCAAGCCTACCGCCACGCCCAAAAGACTGCCCAAGCTCCAGCCCAGCAATAAACGGCGCAGACTCGCGCCCACATGCTCCTGCAAACCGCCGCTTTGCCACAAATAGTGCAATTGCTGCCATACTTCATCAGGCGAAGCCAAAGCCAGCGGATTGACCCAGCCCAAGCTGCTGCACAGCTGCCAGAGCGCAATTAAGACGATAAACACCGCCGGCGCGACCCAGCGCGGCACAAAGCGGCTGAACACCTTGGCTTTTAAAGGCACAGGCTGTAATTGTGTGGATATATCAGCCATCGACTAACTCCCATTCCGCTTCTTCCGCCTCTTGCCGCATCGACGCCCATAAAGCCTGTTCGATTTCCAATAAATCGGCGGCATGGGCTTGTCGATCCTGCAAAGGTTTGTCAATGCTGACAATCTCGCGGATTTTGCCGGGGCGGCGCGTCAGCACTACGATTTTATGCCCCAAGCGCACCGCCTCGTTCAGATTATGCGTAACATAGACGGCGGAAAAAGGCGCGCTATGCCATAAATTAACAAAATCATCGAGCAATAATTCTTTAGTCTGGCTGTCCAAAGCCGACAGCGGCTCGTCCATCAGCAAGACGGCGGGATTGACCGCCAAAGCGCGCGCAATCGCCACGCGCTGCTTCATGCCGCCGGATAATTGCCGCGGCCAAGTCTTGGCAAAATCGCTTAAACGCGTGCGCGCCAGTACATCGGCAATCCGCGCCTGCTTATCGGCACGGCTTAAGCCATGTCCTTCCAAGACCAAGGCGATATTGCCTGCCACCGTCCGCCAAGGCAAGAGGGCAAAGTCCTGAAAAATATAGGTTAAAAGATTCAGTGTACCGCTAGGCAGTTCGCCGCCGCACAGCACTTCGCCGCGGCTCGGGCGTTCCAAGCCGCCCATCATGCGCAATAAAGTCGATTTGCCGCAGCCGGACGGCCCGATAATGCAGACGATTTCGCCGGCATTTATCTCAAGATTGATATCTTGCAAAATCGGACGCCCTTGATAGAAATGATGTAAACCGCGAATGCTTAATTGCATTACTGCGCCGCCTCGTGTGCATCGGGGGTGAGGATTTTTTCGCCTTCAAGATTAGCCGGCACCGAGCCTTCCGCCTTAAACCATTCGATTTGCTTGAGCGCATCGGCGCGGTTTAATGCCGCTCCTTCGGAGAGTTTCATATTGTTTTGCAGAATCAACTCTCTGGCTTTTTCGAGCGGCTCATCGCTGTGCACATATTTATGCACCGCCGCAACGACTGCATCAATTTCCGCCGCCTCGCCCTGATGCTCGACCAGCACCTTATTGTAATCGTCGATGGCGCGAGCATAAGCCGTTTTAAAACCTTTGACCTGATTAGGTTTTTCCTGCACGTTCTTGGTAGAAGTGAATAAAACTGTAACTTGATAATCCGGCAAATAATCCGCCACTTTGCCGATTATCTTTGCCTCGCCCTTGTCAAGCAGGCGCTGCGCAATTGCCGGCTGGATGGACCAAGCGTCCACCTGACCGGTGGAAAGCGCCGCCGTAATCGTCGGAATGCCGTTAAAAGGAATCATCTTCAGCGATTTGGCATCTGCGCCCGCCGCGGCGGCAATTTGCCCGCCCATATAGCTGAAAGAAGAGCCGGCGGTGGTTACCGCCCAACGTTTGCCCGCCAAATCCTTAGGCGACTGCAAACCCGCTGCATAAGCCTGATTGGAAGCCAAAATCACTTGACCTTCCACGGACGGATCTTCCATCAAAGAACCGCCGAAAATCCGCACCGCATCGCCGCGCGCCGCCAAATTGAGCAAACCGCCGGTAATCGAAGTAATGCCGTAATCTACATCGCCGGAAGCAATCGCCACCGCCATTTGCTGTGCGGACTGAAAGCGCACCATTTCCGCTTCCAAGCCTTGCTCGGCAAAATAGCCGCGCTCTTTGGCAATGAAATTCGCCCCATGCGCAGGCAGGCTGATATAGCCTACTTTAATCGCTTCCGCCCAGACTTGCACACTGAGCAAAGCTGCTGCTAATGCAAGCATTTTTCCTATTTTCATCTCGTATCCCCTGTGTTTTAAGCAAAACGCGCATCATAACACCATCTTTCCAAAATCGGGGCGAAAAAACAGCCGTTTTCTCAATCGCAAAGCAAATAAGAGTAAGACTGAAATTGCTAACAATTATCATCTTATAATAATATTTTATTTCTTCTCGCAACATCTGAGACTTTTGCAAACCCCGAGATTTGGCTGCTTTCACAATAACAACATCAAATAATATGAATACAAATCAAATAGATAGACAAGTATTCAAGAAACACATTGCAAACAAATATGCCAAATAAGGGAATGTTACAAAGGTCTCGGTTTTTTTGAAACCCATTATTTTTGGAGAGAGCTTAATGAAAAGAAGCGCTTTATTTTTAGCCTTATCTTATGCCCTGCCTGCAATGGCGCAAATTTCCCTTAACCCTGTCACGGTGGAAGGCGAGAAATCCCAAGCCAAAGAAGCCGTCTATTCCGCTCCTAAATCAAGCGTTTATATTGCAGCAGAAGATTTTAACAAATTTGCTATTCTCTCGCCCGGCGATGTTTTGAAAAATCAGGCGGGCGTTGAATTAGGCGATGTACGCAATGGTGGCGGCTTAGATGTGAATATTCGCGGTTTGCAAGGGCAAAGCCGTGTGGCGGTGCGCGTAGACGGTACGCAGCAAGCCTTAGACGTTTACCGAGGCTATGCCGGCACGCAGCAAAGAAGTTATATCGATCCTGCTTTGATTTCCGAAATCGTAGTCAATAAAGGTACGGATATGAACGGTATCGGTGCGCTGGGTGGCGCGGTTGAGATGAAAACCATTTCCGCGCAAGAGATTATTCCCGCCGGCAAACAATTCGGCGTAAAAATCAGCGGCAAATTGTGGAATAACACGATTAAAGCCGACGGTAGAACGCGCAACGGCGCGGAAATTGACGATGATTATGAATATTTCCAAAGCCAACCGGCACAGCGTCCTGCCGGAATACTGAGCGGAAATTATGCGCATGCCGGCAGCATCGCCTTTGCCTATCGCAATGATTATGCGGACATTGTGGCGGCAGTAGCCAAAAGTCGTCAAGGCAATTATTTTGCCGGCAGAAAAGGCTATGAGGATTACCGCGAATATGACAAACATGGCGATGAAGTCTTTACCGTTGCCAAGTCTTATAAAGCAGGGGAAGAAGTGCTAAATTCCGCCTCTGACACGCAGTCGGTATTATTAAAAGCGGGTTTTTATCCAAGCGCCGAACAGGAATTCGGGCTGAATTATCAATATTATCAAGGTAAATTCGGCGAAATCATGCCCTCGGACATTATGCGTTACGAACGCGGCGGCAATACGCAATACCCCTACGGCTTAACAAATATCCACCGCCTCAGTGCCGATTACCGCTATCAGCCGCAAGATAATCCCTTGATTGATTTCAATGCCCGCGCTTGGATTACGCAGGCGAAAACCGAACAAATTACCGCCGTAGAAGTGCCGAAAAGTCAGGAATACGTCACCGACCGAGGCTGGGTACGTTTAAACAATACCCGCTACGGCTTGGACTTAGGCAACCGCGCCCAAATCGGCGATGTGAATCTTACTTTTGGCGCATCGCTGCAAAACGAAAGAATCAAACCGCAATCGGGCGTGGATATTTCCGACAATGACCGCTTTTCCAATCGCCATCTGCGCGATGCCAAACGCTTTGAATACGCTTTCAATACTCAACTCGACTACCAACCGCATGAGCAAATCACACTGTGGGCAGGGGCAAAATACCAAGGCTATAAAAGCGAAGACCTAAACCGCGTCGCCGTGCCGCAACGCGAAGAACGAAAATACAAACCTATTCTTGTTGCCAGTTCAGGTTGGCGCAATTACGGCTTTCTCAACTGGTTTCCTGATGCCAAGGGCGAATATAACGACAGCAACGACCCGCGCAAAAGCAACGGTATTGTGTATAAAGACGAATCCAACCCCTTTGATGGGCTAAACTATCAGGAATTTAAGGCAAAATACGGCATCGAACATGAAAACATACGCGGCGAAAACACTAGAGAGGTCGTGACCGGCTTTAATTTTGCCGAGAAGAAAACGCAGAAAGACCAAGGCTTGAGCTTCTCGGCAGGCATCAAATATGAATTTGTTCCCGAAAGTTTCGCCTATATCAGCTACACGCAGGGGCTGCGCCTGCCCTCATTATTTGAAACCACTATCGGCACGCCGCAAACGCTGGCGGGCGACAATCTCTCGCCGGAAAAACTGCGCAGCTGGGAAATCGGCTTGAGCAGCACACAGCGCGACCTGTTTAAAGAAAACGACCGTCTCAGCGGCAAAATCGCCTATTTCCACAACAGCACCGACAACTACATCACCCGCTACTGGCGACCAAACAACAACGGCATCATGACCTTTGAAAACACCGACAAATACCAAGTGGACGGCATCGAATTGCAAGGCAGCTATCATAACAAACACGGCTACCTCGACCTCTCGGCCACTCATTACCTCCACACCCACACCTGCGACAAAGACTTCGCCGAAGTCCTAAGCAAAGAACGCGGCATCGATGTGCCGCATTGCACCGACGGCAGCTACGGCGGTTCTTACACCAACACGCAAAACCCGCCCAAATATGCCCTCAATCTCGGCGCAGGGTTATATTTCCTAGACGGCAAACTCAGTCTTGGCGGCAGAATGCGCTACACCTCCGCGCCCACCGCCAAAATCGACAAAGCATGGCAAAGAAGCCCGACAACACCGCAAATCTACTACCGCCCTGTCAGCGTGTACGATGCCTTTGTGCAATACCGCCCCAGTGATAACAGCGAAATCAACCTCTCGCTGAACAACCTCACTAATCGCTACTATCTCGACCCATTAGCCCAAAGCTATATGCCGGCACCGGGACGCAATGCCCAGCTCAGCTTCAGCTACCGCTTCTAAAAAGCGAAGATAGCTTTGCCCCCTGTTTATATCGCAATAGTAAAACAGGGGGCATCATATATAGTCAAAGAATTGAAAAAGTATAGTTAATTCATAACAAAATTAATCGCTTTTCAATCGATCAGGTCGAATACTTGTATCCGACATTGCTTTCGGAATGGCTAGCACCTTTTCGGCTGAATTTGCGCTGCGGGAAATTTGAATATTATGACTGGAAATATTCCACTAATTCCTTTGCACTGGGGCAATTCGGGTGTTGGGCGGCGCGTTCAATATCAAATTGAAACCTTTGCAAAACCTCAAAGCATTTAAGTTGTTTTGGGGTTTTCAAGAAAAATGGCATTATGTGCCCAAATTTTACCCATTCACCCTGATTAAACAGCCCATTTCAGGCTGTTTACCGCCTTTTCAGGCAGCAATAGGCGCAATTAGCCTTAACTTGTTGGCTGCTTTCAACA
>NZ_JBXGGR010000041.1:0-5578 GCF_056855035.1 Suttonella sp. | reverse complement strand
GATGATTTTGTCTGCCATCTTTTTTGACCTGTTTTGAGCCACAGAAAAAGCATTTTTTGTGTTCAAAGCTTTTGACCTCGCTAAAAGCCTTACAGAATAGGGCTTTTCAAACTTTTTAGCACCTAAAATGTCCCTTTGCCCCTTAATTTCAAGGCAGTCAGCGGTTTTTTCACTACGCTCACGCCCTCATCCAAACGCTTGGCAGAGCGCAGGGTTTCCAAATGTCCCTGCCCCGTCATTTTGCGATTCGGCGCACGCGAGACAAACAGCGGCAACACCCATTCATGCGCCGCTTCGGGGCGCGCATCTAATTTTTCCGCCAGTTCTGCAAGCGGATTATCGCTGAACACGCGAATCATCACTTCCTGCCTGAAAAATTCCCATGGCTGCGGAATACGGGTTTTGACTTCGCCTGTTGCCGTATCAACCGTTTCCAAGATTTCGCGCCCCTGCATGGCTTTGGTGATTTTTTGCTGCATGGAAACGGTCGAACACGCCACCACAATCGCATCAAGGGCATGATGGCGGTCATTTTCTTCACGCACTTTCTGCAAGCCCCATAAACCGCGCAGCAAAGCCGTTATCGAGCCGTTGGAAGCAAACACGCGCCGCTTGCCTTTGCCGCTTAAATACAGGTTTTCTTCCACAAATCCGCATAAAAAACGGGCAATATAGCGCGTATCGTTTAAATTACGTTCCAAGAAACCCTGTTCGGCTTTGGTATCGAGCTTTGCCGTCTGAATACGCTGTTTTTTTCCGTAAGGAAAATCACAACCAGCCAAGCGTGCCTGAAATTCCCGCCATACGCGGCTATTGCTTGCACCGTCTAAATATTCATACGGCGTTTGATTGCGTTTTTTCTGATTTTCACTGCCCAATACCAGCACCTTATTATTGAAGCTGTCGTCCCAAGTGCGCGAAAACGGCAAAGCATGGTCGATTTCGACATAACCTTTTTCATTCAAACGGCTCAAATCGATTTCATTGCCCGAATACAGACATTTGCCGTGCTGTTGTCGATACAGTCGCAATTTAAGAATATCCTGTCCTTTCGGCTCGCCTGCAAAATGGGGAAACAATTCTTTAAACCGTTCCACCGCACGTTCGCGTTCTTTGCGGTTTTCTTCCTGTTTTTTTTCTCGATTTCTTTACGGTCTTTAAATGATTTACCTAATTCCCGCGCCGTTTCAATATGCACCCGCGCAGGCGAACCGTAGCGGCGGATAATCGCATTCACCACTTTCCGTACTTGTGTCAGCGTACGCAGCACCACAGGATTGCGTATAGCATCGGCAGGGATAGGCGGCAATAACCTTCTGTTTTGATTTTCTTTTATTGCACGATGGTCACCATAGACTGCTTTACAAGCCTCATCGTAACGCAAACCTTTTTCCATTTGCGGCAGGATTTTATGCAGCGCCAATAAAGACAATTCGATAAATTTGTCAAAACTCAGACCTTTTAATAAGGCGTCCAATACATTTTCAGGCAGCCCTAAATCTGCCAATGCCGTCTGAATATCTTCATCGGTTTTGTAAACGGAAAACGCCGTGCCGATTCTGTCCAATAATTCGGGACTGCGGATACGGTTGTTCCATGCCGCTTTCAAACCTGCTTTTTCCAATACCGTACGGATTTTGTGGTAAGCCTTCATTTCCATCAATGCACCGCTTTCGGCTTTTTTCGCACTTTCCGCATCGCTGCCGTAACGCAAACCTTCAAACACCGCGCTTTCAGGCAACGCTAAAATCTTGCGCACCTGTGCATAAGTCAGCTTGGATTTTTGATACGGCTCGTCTATAGTCGAAGAACTGAAAAAGTGACACAAAATATCAAGCTGCGAGCGTTATAGAGAGTACAGCAAAATGAATCAAAACTGTAACTCTTTTTGAAATCTTTGACTATAGTAGCAAACGGCGTTCCTCATCAGCCAAAGCCCGTTCTTCGCCGTTGTCCACAATCCGCAGATTGTTCAATTTAGTGAGCCAAATAAACCGTTCCGCGCTGTAAGTGTTTTTCGCCGCTTTCTTTATTTTGAAACTTGCGGATTGAGGCAGTCTTAATATTTCATGAAATTGTTCATAAGTCAGTTGCTTATTTTTTCTACTGTATTCAGTAAATCATATTCTTCTTTATTTAAAAAACGTTCTTTTTTATTCTGTGAAATCAGCAAATTATTTAGTTTTACTAAGCAAATAAATTGCTCTACATTAAGAGTATATTTTTCTTCCTTATTTTCATATAACTCAAACGTACATTCGCCTAGCATTTTCAATAACGCCGCCCCTTGTAAAGCGTCTTTTTGTTTCATCAACAAATTATCAACTTTTGCTTCCAAAGCCGTTGAAGTAAAAGGATTGCCGAATTCACGTTGCTTTTCAAATAACAAATGCAATTCTTTTTGTAAATCCAAGCGGTTGAAAGTATGTGAGTAATCGCCGCCTTTATTGCGTAAATGTCCGCTTTGCACGGCAAAATATTTTACTGCCAATTCCGCCGGTGTGCGGTATTCATCGGCTTGCAACAATTCATGGTTTTGCGCCACGCCTGCCAACAAACGCCCCAATTCCGATTTACCATCTTCCTGCAATTCGCTTTTACGCTGCGACAAATAACCGCGATGCTTAACTAAATGCAGCAGCGCCGCCGCCCACTCTTTTGGCGCAAGTTTTCTGTCTAAACCCTCCACACGCAAAGCCCACGCATCAATCGGCAGATTTTCAGGCAGTCTATTTGCACCAAAATCTGCTGCCGTTAAAATCCCTTCATGCTTCAATAAACGGCGCAAACGCAGCAAACGGTGCGCCCTGCGGCGGATTAAACGGCGCACACTGCGCGCTTCCCGTCGCGCTTTTGCTAAAGAATCGCCTGTTTTCGGCACTTCCGCCCGTTCAAACGTCCGCACACCGCAATCAAGTAAACCAATTAGATGTTCATTTTCATCAATCCAAACACAAGCCCAACCCACAGAAGCAATACCCAAATCCAAGCCCAAAATATAGTTTTGCTGCGCCATAGCCCTTTCCTTTCCTTTATCTAGACAATAAATAATTAGAAATCATACTGTTTTAAAACATAAAAATCTACACAACTCAGCTAAATTTCTGCTTGCTATTATCCGCATAAGTATTTTATAATCCGCAGCATTGTTGCACTACGAGATGAGAGCCGTTGCTACAATAAGACCATTTGAAAAAATGTGTCGCGACGTATTCAGAAATGAATGTGCCCCTGAAAAGTTCTACTTTTCAGGGGCATCGTCTTTTTAAGCTAAAGAATTAATTCACATCAAAATATTTGTGATACTCCTTGCGCACATCGCCTAATTCATTGATAATCGTGCGAACAGTCACTTCATCTTTATTTTCAATCGCTATTTCTAAATCGGCAATTAATTTACGTGTTTGCTGCATACCTTGCAGAAATTTTTCCTGATCTTGCGCATTAGCGTCAATGCTCAATGCCTCTGCTTGGCTAGCCCATTGGCTCAATTGTGCCGCAGGCTCTGCCATTGCCGCTATATTATCTGCGCCGTTAATGGCTTTAAAATTCCGTCCCATCAATTTCATTGTCGCTTCCAAATCTTTAGAATCGTCAATAATGGCCGCCGCCGGCAAAGATGTTGCCGGAGCTTCAATATTAAGCGCTTCAACAGATGGCTGCACAATAGTTTGTGTACTTTCCGTGATAACATTACCATCAAGAACAATCGCTTGAGTAATTTGCGTTTCTGTTACCACATCTGCTTTTACAGTTGAATCCGGACGTGCTTGTGCACGATCTTCTGCATTGGAGGTCTGCGCCATAGACGTAGCGCTAAATAAAATTGCCGATACAAGAAATAATTTTTTCATCTCTGCCTCTGTTTTATATTAAAGGGACTAGCAATATAACAAGATCGGCAATATTTGTGCTTTACATTCGGTTAAGTTTCAAGACTTATTTTGATTGGCTTTCTTTTTTATCGGACTTAACCAATTCGGTTTTTCCCGTAAATCGGCACGAGTGAAGGCTAAGCTGTCTGCGGCAATATTTTGCGTAATCACTGAACCAGCGCCAATTGTTACACGATCTCCAAGCTGCACGGGTGCAACCAATGCGGTATTTGAGCCGATAAAAACCTGATTACCTATTTCCGTGCGATATTTATTCACGCCATCATAATTGCAAGTAATGGTGCCGGCGCCAATATTGACATTTTTCCCAATGACAGCATCGCCGATATAGCTTAAATGGTTTACTTTGCTTCCTTCATCCACTATGCTCGCCTTAATCTCAACAAAATTGCCGATTTTTGCCGCCCGTTTTAATTGTGTATTTGGACGAATGCGCGCATACGGTCCGATTTCCGCATCAGCCGCAATCTGCGATTTTTCAATCATGCTCATCGGCTGTACGCGCACATTATCCCCCAATTCGCAATCAATCAGCACACTGCCTGCACCAATATGCACATAATTTCCTAAAACAACTTTTCCTTTAAAAAAAACATTCGGCTCAATCAAGACATCATGCCCGACAGTAATTTGACCATGAACATCAATTCGACCAGGATCAATCAATGTAACGCCTGCGGCTAATAATTGCTGGGCTTGGCGTTTGCGATATACCGCCTCCGCCTGTGCGAGCTGCGCACGGTTATTAATGCCTAAAGTTTCTTCTTCATTTTCAGCAAGTAATGCCGATACCTGCCAGCCATTATCAGATAATAAGGCGATTAAATCCGTCAAATAATATTCCTTTTGCACATTATTATTATCAATTTGCGGCAAATATTCGCGTAATAAAGCATTATTAATCGCCATAACGCCTGTATTGATTTCTTGAATTTTGCGCTGCTCATCTGTTGCATCTTTATGCTCGACAATTGCCACCACATTATCTTGTGCATTACGAATAATTCTTCCATAGCCGCTTGGATCAGCGAAATTTGCGGTCAATAAGGCGGCTCCGGTTTTTTCTGCCTGCATCAATAAAGCATTGAGGGTATTAACCGTGAGCAAAGGACAATCACCTAATAAAATTAATGTGATTGCTTCGCTTTGTAAAAATGGCAGAGCCTGCATGACAGCATGTGCCGTTCCCAACTGCTCTTTTTGCTCAAACCAATACAAATGAGGATAATCAGAGCTAATTTCCGTTTGTAATTGCTCTCCCAAATAGCCGTATATTACGGCACTTGAGTGAATATCTAATTGTTTGAGGGTATCTAATAATAAACTCAACATTGGCCGCCCTGCTAAAGGTTGAAGCAATTTAGGGCGCATCGAATTCATACGCGTGCCTTTTCCTGCCGCCAAAATCAAAGCATTAAATACATGATGAGACATTCTTTTTTCCTAAAATAACCTGAGTTCGGGATAAGCACCCCACTAAAAAATAAAGAGCAATTGTGATAATCTACTGTTTTGACGAAACAAACCATCACAAAAGCCGTTTAACATGGAACATCTTACAACACTTTTCTGCCAAGTAGATGATTTTTGTAAAACATTTGAAGCAGACTTTAACCGCACACTCATCAGCAAACCCAACAGCAGAAACCGAAAAGCCTCTATCAGCACTTCCGAAATCATTA
>NZ_JBXGGR010000039.1:0-11038 GCF_056855035.1 Suttonella sp. | reverse complement strand
ATGATTTTGTCTGCCATCTTTTTTGACCTGTTTTGAGCCACAGAAAAAGCATTTTTTGTGTTCAAAGCTTTTGACCTCGCTAAAAGCCTTACAGAATAAGGCTTTTCAAACTTTTTAGCACCTAAAATGTCCCTTTGCCCTATTTTTCAGATTTTTTTTGCTGACTAAGGGCGAGCAACCTTTAGGGGTGTCTAAGTGTCCGCGGCGATGCCACCATCGGGGCTATTAAAACGTTAGGGGGCTGGCTTCGCAGCGCTTCGGTCGGTACGGGGCTGCCGCCCCTTGACGCCTTACGCCGACGCCCTTCGGGCTGGCGTGGGGGTTGGGCTGTATCTTGACGATGAGGGGCGCGGCTACTCAGATAGGCTATTATTGCTAGCGGTTTTTCGTTCGTATCGGCAGTAGGCTGCCCAGACGCTCAAGGCATAATAGACGACGTAGGGCATTTGGCGATAACTGGCATTTTGAGGATTGCTCAAATAAGCTCTAAATTCACGTTTAGGTACTTCGAGGACGCGTGCAATTTCGTTTTGCGCCAATCCAATATCATCAACCAATTGACGCAGATGCTGCATATCAAGATTTTTATTAAGTTTTTCAGGTTTCATAAAAAAGGGGCTTGCGCCCCCTCCGTTAATGCATGAACAGTTTGATAACCGCATAAACAGCTGCAAATGCACCTGCTCCAACAACCAACGGATAATAGACCGTTTCTTTAATCAATTTCATGCTTTCTTTTTGTGCTTTTTCCGTTTCTGCATTGATTTTTTGGGTTTCTGCATTCATCTTTTGCATTTCCGCATTAATCTTCTGCATTTGCGCCAACATTAAATTGATTTCCGCTTTTAATTTCTCAGCTTCTAAAGTTGTCATAATAACTCCTTAAATTAAGTGATGCGCCAAATCCGACATGGATTAGCATCTGCAATTATAGCTTAAGTCTTATTGTCTTGTTGCGCTTTATTATTTCGCGGTTTAATCGCATCAAAATAGCCCTCTTCCACGTATGCACGGCAAACGCTTTCGGGATAGTCGCGCAATCAGCATGCCCTGCTGCATAAGCCGACACGGTTTCGGGCATCACTTCAATACGCGGCACATAGCCAAACGAAGCAGCTCTTAAAATGAGCGCTCCTAAAAATTGGAGTAAACAAGCAAGACCAACTAATAAAGACGCAGATCAGAAAAATAAACATGTACTAAATGCCGTACTTCAAGCTTGAATCTAAGAACAAAAAATATACAAACTTTAGGCAGATTTATACTTACGAACTTACTCCAAATTCTGCACTTGTTCGCGCATTTGTTCGATAATCACTTTCAAATCCACTGCCGCTTTGCTCAATAAATTGTCGCTGGCTTTGGCGCTAAGCGTATTGGCTTCGCGGTTAAATTCCTGCATGAGAAAATCCATTTTGCGCCCGATAGCGCTTTGCTCGTTCAAACTTTGCCGCGCTTCCTGAACATGAAAGCGAATGCGGTCGATTTCTTCCCGTATATCGCTTTTATTCAGCATAAAAACAATTTCTTGCTCAAGCCGTTCTTGATTTATTTCAATCTGCAAAGCGGCGATTTTCTCCTGCAATTGCTCGCGGCGCTGCCGCTCAATCTGCGGCACTGCGGTATCAATCGCCTGCATCTGCTTTTCAATCTGCTCCAATTGCTCTAATAATACCTGCTTGATTTGCTCGCCTTCGCGCTCGCGCATCTCCAATAAATTGGCAATCGCGGTATCTAAAGATTCCAAAACCGCTTGATTCAGCCCCTCTTGGTCAACCGCCGATTCGACCAATACGCCAGGCAAATTCAGCATTGTCTGCCAATCGGGTTTGCCCAACGACTGCATCACGCCGCTGTCGGAGAAAGCCAATAGCCAGCGTTTCATAATCGCCGGATTTAAGCTCACTTCCCGACCGGCCTGCAACCGCTTCACACCAATCCAAATATCCACTTTGCCGCGATACAGGGCTTGCTGAAATTTTTGGCGGATAATGTTTTCAATGCTGCGCATTCCCTCGGGCAATTTGACCTGCACTTCCAAAAAACGATGATTCACCGTTTTAATTTCAATCGAGTAAGAAAAATCCGCAAAACTTCCTTCACTCCCCGCAAATGCGGTCATACTCATTCTCACGACATCATCCTTTGGTCTTAGCTGCAAAAAGCCCACTGTACACGTTTTTGCAGGCAATTTCATTGCTTTTGCCGCCGCTTTTTTTGCTAAAATGCCGCGTTTTTATTTCAAACTTTTATAGATAAGGATAATTATGCGCCCCAGTCATCGTCTTGCGGATCAAATGCGCCCGCTCAATATTGAATGTGATGTGAATTGCTATGCGGAAGGCTCCGCCCTCATCAGCATCGGCAAGACGAAAGTACTCTGCACTGCTACCGTCGAAGACAAAGTACCGCCCTTTCTGCGCGGCAAAAACCAAGGCTGGGTCACGGCGGAATACAGCATGCTGCCGCGTGCCACACATGAACGCACAGCACGCGAATCCGCCCGCGGCAAGCAGCAGGGACGTACGGTAGAAATTCAGCGTCTCATCGGACGGGCTTTGCGCGCCGTTGTCGATTTACAAGCCCTAGGCGAACATTGCATCACTATCGATTGTGATGTCTTGCAAGCCGATGGCGGCACGCGTACCGCCGCCATTAGCGGCGGCTTTGTCGCTATGGCGGCAGCCATCCGCAAATTAATGGCGCAAGGCAAATTGAAAAACAATCCCCTGCACGGACAATTGGCGGCGGTATCGGTAGGCATTTACAACGGCAGCCCCGTAATGGATTTGGAATACGCCGAAGACAGCGAAGCGGAAACCGATATGAATATCGTCATGAACGATGCCGGCGCTTTCATCGAAATACAAGGCACCGCCGAAGGACATGCTTTCCGCCGCGAAGAAATGAATCAAATGCTCGACTTGGCGGAAAAAGGCATTCAGGAAATCATCGCGGAGCAGCGCCGCGTCTTAGGACTGGGCGCATGAGCGACATCGTTTTAGCCAGCAATAATGCTGGCAAAATCGCCGAGTTCAACGCCCTGTTTTCAGACTTAAACCTAAACATTATCGCCCAAGGCACATTAGGCATCGGCGAAGCGGAAGAAAATGCCGGCACCTTTGTCGAAAACGCCCTGATTAAAGCGCGTCATGCCGCCAAAGCCAGCGGCAAAGCAGCTTTGGCAGACGATTCGGGCTTAGTCGTTCCTGCATTGGGCGGTGCGCCCGGCGTCTATTCCGCCCGTTATGCAGGCCGCCACGGCGACGATGCCGCCAATAATGCCAAACTGCTTACAGAACTTGCGGATAGCGCAGCGCGCAAAGCCTATTTCGTCTGCATTATTGCTTACCTGCGCCATGCCGACGACCCTTTGCCGATTATCGCGCAGGGCATCTGGCAAGGCAGCATTGCGCAATCTGTCAGCGGCGCAAACGGTTTTGGTTATGACCCGCTATTTATCCCACAAGGCATTAACTGCTCCAGCGCGCAGTTAAGTCCCGAAGAGAAAAATGCCCTCAGCCATCGCGGTCAAGCCATGCAGTCCTTGATGCGACAATTGCATCCGCTTTATGCAAAAGAAAGCTAGACTTTTTTAGGCAAATGCCATTTCATTCATTTGCCGACGGTTTTTTTCTTCTTAGCTCGAGGCTATAATAGCCCTTAAATTTTAATAATGGCATTATCATCATGAATTTTTGGAAACGTCTGGAAAAATGGGCGCATCAATGGAACAGTCCGGCAGGTTTTGACCGCTTAAGCGGCAATATCCTGCCTTGGCTCAGCCCCTTGGCTTGGCTGCTGCTGACGGTCGGCATCATTTGGGGTCTGGCATTTGCACCAATGGATTACCAGCAGAAAAACTCTTTCCGCATCATCTATATCCATGTGCCGAGCGCGGCTTTGTCGATGTCGATTTATGTCATGATGGCGGTTTCTTCCTTCATTTATTTTGTTTGGCGCATGCGCTTGGCGGCAATTTTCGCCCGTGCTGCTGCACCTTTCGGCGCATTAGTCACCGCGCTTGCCTTATTAACCGGCGCAATTTGGGGCAAACCTACTTGGGGCACCTATTGGACTTGGGATGCCCGCCTGACCTCCGAATTGATTCTGCTCTTTATCTATATTGCCTACATGAGCCTGCAAATGAGCATTGACAACCGCGATCAAGCCGATCGCCTAAGCGCTATTCTCGCCATTGTCGGCGTCATCAATATTCCGATTATTCACTATTCCGTGATTTGGTGGAATTCCCTGCATCAGGGCGCGACCTTATTCAAAGCCTCCGCCCCCTCAATCAGCAGCAGCATGCTGTATCCGCTGCTGATTTGTCTGGCGGCGTTTTATATGCTCTTTTTCGCTTATGTGATTCGGGAAATGCAGAATCAAATTTTAAAAACGCGGATTAAGCGTTTATTGGAGGTCTAATGGCATTTGCCAATTTCGCAGAATTTTTACAGATGGGTAAGCACGGTGCTTA
The DNA here is from genome assembly GCF_056855035.1 of Suttonella sp. Taxonomy (NCBI): domain Bacteria; kingdom Pseudomonadati; phylum Pseudomonadota; class Gammaproteobacteria; order Cardiobacteriales; family Cardiobacteriaceae; genus Suttonella; species Suttonella sp. Next base: position 6,558 of record NZ_JBXGGR010000039.1, on the reverse strand, counting down.
TGTATGGACGGCTTACGCCCTTGTACTAACGGGATTAATCGCCATTCATCTCATCACCCATATCCGTTATAAACGCCTGCAAGCACAGCTTGCCGCGCTCAAAAAAGAGGCAGATACATCATCATGAAACCGATTAAAAAGAAACGCCTATATCTCGTTACGGGGATTTTTTCCGTCTGCGCCATCGCCATCGGGTTGATGATTTATGCCATGGGCAGTGATTTAAACCATTACTACTCATTAAAGCAAATCGCTGCCGGCGAAGCGCCTAAAGACCAAGCGGGCATCCGTGTCGGCGGCATGGTTGCGGCAGGCAGTCTGCAACGCGAAGGCGAAACCTTGAACATCTCTTTCCGCATTACCGATTTTCGTCATCCCGAACTGCCGATTCGCTACAGCGGCATCTTGCCTGATTTATTCCGCGAAGGGCAAGGTGTTATCGCCCGCGGCACGCTCGGCAGCGACGGCGAATTCCGCGCCACCGAAATTTTAGCCAAACATGATGAAAACTATATGCCGTCCGAAGTCAAAGCGGATATGGAAAAAAGCGGCTACCAACACAAAAGCCAGCAAGGAAGTGCGCCTTGATCGACTGGGGAGAATTCGGACATTACGCGCTTATCTTAGCTGCGGCGGTTGCCGCGATTGCCGTCGTCAGCGCCTTATTCGCCGCCGACAAACTCCGCAGCACGCAGCTGGTCTTACAAGCCGGCAAATTGCAGTTTTATTTATGCAGCTTCAGCATGTTGGGCTTAGGCATCGCCTTTTACGGCAATGATTTTTCCCTCCAGTACGTCGCCAACCACAGCAACAGCCTCCTGCCTTGGTATTACCGCATCACCGCGATTTGGGGCGGACACGAAGGCTCTTTGCTGCTTTGGATTTGGATGCTCAATTTATGGACATACTGCGTCGCCATCTTCAGCCGCAGCCTGCCTGCCGGTTTCCGCACCCGCGTATTGGGCATACTCTCCTATATTGCCCTAGGCTTTTATCTCTTTATATTGCTGACCTCCAACCCCTTTGCGCGTTATGATTTTGCGCCCTTTGACGGACGCGATCTCAATCCCCTCCTGCAAGACCCCGGACTCATCTTCCATCCGCCTCTGCTCTATGCAGGCTATGTCGGCTTTGCCGTGGCATTTGCCTTTGTGCTTGCCGGCTTATGGCAGGGACGTTTGGACAGTTTATGGCTGCGCCGTGCCCGCCCGTGGACACTCTGGGCATGGCTGAGTTTGACATTGGGTATCAGCCTCGGCAGTTATTGGGCATATTACGAACTCGGCTGGGGCGGCTGGTGGTTTTGGGACCCTGTAGAAAACGCCTCATTGATGCCTTGGCTGCTCGGCACCGCTCTGATTCACAGCTTAATCGCCTCGGAAAAACGCAGTCTGTTCCGCATTTGGACGGCGTTGCTTGCCATTTCGACCTTCTCTTTATGTCTGATCGGCACCTTCCTAGTCCGCTCCGGCGTGCTGACGTCCGTCCATGCCTTTGCCAGCGATGCCACGCGTGGCATCTTTATTCTCGCCCTCTTGATTGCCATCAGCTTACCGGCGCTTATCCTATTGATTATGCGCGCCAATACCATCAGCCACAGCGGCAATTACGCCATCTTTTCTAAAGAAACGGGGCTGCTCATCAATAATTGGCTGCTCTCGGGATTGTGCCTGGTCGTCTTTGTCGGCACCCTTTATCCCTTAGTGGCAGACGTACTCTCACTAGGCAAAATCTCGGTCGGCGCACCCTATTTCAACCGCTTTACCGTGCCGTTGGCGCTGCTGATGCTTTTTTTAATGGGTTTTTATCCGCTCTTACGCTGGAAGCGCGACCGCCTACAGCGCCTGAAGCCGCATCTTGGCATTGCCCTTGTTTTCGCCGCCGTATTAACCGCAATCTGCATGAAATGGCTGCTGCCGCATTGGCAACGCACCGCTGCCCTCAGCATCTTTTTAAGCGCCTTTGCTTTAGCGGCGGTATTGATTGATTACCTCGAACGGATTAAGCAGCAAGGCAGCAAAGCCCTGAAACCGCGTGGCGCTATTGCCGGCATGCTACTGGCGCACGCAGGCTTAATCGTGATGATTTTCGGCATTACCGGTGCTTCTCTTTATGATGAAGAACGTGATATCAGCATCAAAGAAGGCGACAGCATTCAAATGCACGATTACCGCATCACGCTCACAGGACTGCAAAGCTACAGCGGCGCAAACTACCGCTCCGTGCAAGGACGTTTTTTGCTGCAAAAAGACAGCGACGCGCAATTTGCCGCCCTGCTTCTGCCCGCCAAACGCAATTATTTCTCCTCAACCATGCCGATGACCGAATCCGACCGTTTCGTCACCCCCAGCCATGATTTATACATCGCGATGGGCGAAGAAATCGGCGCGAACACATGGGCGGTACGCGTGCAATACAAACCCTTTATCAGCTGGGTATGGATCGGTTCTTTAATCATGGCATTAGGCGGCATCGTCGCCGCTTTCGACCGCGCCTACCGCAGCCGCCTCAAAGAGAATATCGCATGAAAAACAAACAAATCCTACTTGCCGTCATTTTATTGGGTGCTTTTGCGGGACTGCTCTTTTTCTTTGTCAAAGGACTGGGCAAAGACCCGCGCAGCTTGGAAAATACCGCCGTCGGCAAAAACATCAACAGCACGCAGCAAATCAAATTAGAACTGCCCGATTTGTTCAGCGGCGAAATGCGCAGTCTTGCAGACATGCCGCAGCCACCCTATCTGCTCAACGTGTGGGGCAGCTGGTGTCCCGCCTGCTACACCGAACATCCCTATCTCTTGCAACTGAGCAAAACCATTCCCATTGTCGGACTTAATTGGCCGGCAAACAATCCCAATGAACAGGCGGATGCCCAACGTTTTTTACAAGAACTGGGCAATCCCTATCAGCAAACCCTGACCGATATTAGCGGCGCGACCATTATCGATCTAGGCGTTTACGGCGCGCCCGAAACCTTCCTAATCGGCGCGGACGGCAGCATCTTGCACCGCTATGCCGGACCCTTAAATGCCGGCATTTGGCAGCAGCAATTCCTCCCATTGCTCAAAAAATAAGACTATGAATACTATCGACTTACTTCTTTCTCATCGCAGCGTGCGACAATTCAGCGAGCAAAGCATTGCAGAAGAAACCCTGCACCGCCTGATTACCGGTGCACAAGCCGCACCCACCTCGCACTATGTGCAAGCCTACAGCATTATCGGCATCACAGACCCCGCGCTCAAACGAGCTCTTGCCGCTATCTCCGGACAAGCCCATGCTTTGAACAGCGCCCGTTTACTCGTCTTTATTGCCGATTTCAACCGCCATGCCGATTTACTGGAAGACCAACAACACCTCGGCAGCGCCGAAAATCTGCTAGTTGCCGCCATTGATGCCAGCCTTGCGGCGCAAAACCTCTGCATCGCCGCGGAAAGTTTAGGCATCGGCTGCTGCTATCTCGGCTCATTGCGCAATCACGTCGCGGAGGTCATCCGCTTATTAGAATTGCCGCGCTTTACCTTCCCCCTATTCGGCATCGCTCTGGGCTATCCCGCCGCCGATGCCGACAGCGAACAAAAACCGCGTCTGCCGATGGCAGAAATTTATCATCAAAACCGCTACGACAGCCACGAACGCGCCCGACACCTCGCCGATTATGACGCGCAAGTGCAAGCCTATTACGCCGCCCGCGCACGCGGACAAAAAAACCTGCAATGGACGAGGCAAATGCGCGACTTTTTCAGCCAACTGCGCCGTCAAGAAATTGCCGACGTTTTACAATCACAGGGATTTTGGCAGTTATGAAACGCCTTATTTGCATACTCGCACTCAGCTTCGGCATCCATGTCAGCCATGCGCAAGCCATTGACAGCGGCAGCCAATTCGACACGCAGGAAGAAAAAGCCCTCTATCAGGAAATGGTGCGCGTCATCCGCTGCCCCACCTGTCAAAACCAAGACATCGCCGAATCCAATGCCCCGCTTGCCAAACAATTGCGCGACCTCATCGCCGAGCAAATCAAAGCCGGCAAAAACGGCGATGAAATCACAGATTATCTGGTAGAACGCTACGGCGATTTCATTACCTATGCGCCGCGCCTGCAAAAAAACACCGTCATTCTGTGGTTTGCCCCTATCACATTCATGCTCTTTGCCCTCGGCTTCTGGTTCTTTATCCGCCACAGCCGACAACATAAACAGCAGCGCCTCAATCCCGAACAAGAAGCGCAATTACAGGCATGGCTCAAGCAATACGGCAAGGTGGACTCATGATTTACCTGCTCATACTGCTGACCATCGCCAGCCTCATCTACCTACTGGGCGGACGTCCGGCGCCGATTATCGCGCGCGAAGAAGAAGCCCGCCGCCTCATTGCCCAATACCAAGAACACAGCGATGCCGATAAAGACCCGCAAGGACAAAGTGAAAGAGATTACCGCCTCTACCAAGAACTCGCCGCCCTGCTCGGCAAAGGCAATAGCGGCGCGCAAGGCAAACTCTCCGGCATCATGTATCTGCTGGTGCCGGCATGCTTTTGCCTTGCCATCATGGCATGGCAGCTGCGCGGCGGCGCGGAAATGCAGCGCTGGCAGGGGTTATATCACAGCATCGGCGCAGAAATCGCCCAGCATAAAATCTATGGCAAAAGCCTGCTCGATCAAGCCGCCTTTAAACAAAACATCAACCAACAGGTCAACAGCTCCGGCTTTTTCCCCGCAGGCAGCAGCCACACCCCGCTGCTTGTCTATTGCCAAGCCCTGCAACGCCAACTGGATCGCAGCGACATCATTCAGCTGGACGCCCTAGGACATTGCTACAGCGAATTAGGACTGTTTGAACTCGCCGCGCCGGTCTATGATCGCATCGACCATCTGCAACCCGATGCCACCAACCATATCTTGGCATGGGTGCAAGCCAAAACCCTTGCCAATCCCGAGCAGCCGCCGGCGCCGGAAGTGATGCAGAAACTGCACAAACTGCTCGCCGTCGAGCCGGATAACAGCCTCGCCCTGCTCTTTCTAGCCTCCGCCTATCAGCAGCATCAACAAATGGACAAAGCCCTGCCCCTATGGCAGCAATTGCTGACACTCCTTCCCCAAGACGACCCGCTTTACCCTGCCATACGCCAAGCGGCAGACAAAGCCCGACAACAGCTAGACTCTGGCAGCGCAAGCCAAGAGCAGAACATCAGCAGCGATAATCCTCACACCCAAAACCAAGCAAACGCCAGCGCAAACAAAAGCTATGCCATCAGCGTCAGCATTGCGCCCGAAATCCTAGCGCAACTGCCTGCCACCGCCCGACTATTCGTCATCATCGCGCCGGCAGGACAGAAAATGCCCTTAGCGGTAAAAATGCTCCCGCCGCAAGCCGCGCAAGACATCAACATCAGCGATGCCGACAGCATGGCAGGCGCCTCGCTGAGCGAACATCCGCAACTGGTCATCCGCGCTCTGCTCAGCCCCTCGGGTACCGTCGGCGACAATGCCGCCTATCTTTTGGAAACAGCGGCAGACGACAGCCGCAGCATCGAACTGCACTTCAAGCCATGACCTCACTCATCAGCGCGGAAAACATCAGCATCTTACGCGGTCAGCATCTCATCATCCGCCAAGCCTCGTTGGATATTTCAGCAGGACAAGCCATTCATCTGATTGGCGAAAACGGCAGCGGCAAAACCACCCTGCTGCAAGCCCTTGCTGGACTATTACCAATTAGCGCCGGCAACATTGTTCGCCATAGCGAAGCGCTCTATTTAGGACACCGCCCCGGCATCAAAGGACTGCTTAGCGTCGCGGAAAATCTCTACATGGCAGCGCGCCTCTATCACGGCATGAACAAAACAGCGGCTCATGCCGCCATCCCCCAAGCCCTAGCACAAATGGGCATCGCACATCTTGCCCAACGCCAAGCCCGCCACCTCTCAGCAGGGCAACAGCGCCGCGTACAACTTGCCCGCCTATGGCTGCCTAGCCCCGCATTATGGCTGCTGGACGAACCCCTGACCGCATTGGATATCAAAACTGCCGCCGTACTCGCCGCACATTGCGAAAACCACATCGACAAAGGCGGCGCCATCCTCCTGACCTCACACCAACACTTTCCCATGACGGCAGACAAACTCAGGCAAATAGACCTTAGCAATTTAAGTCCTGCTCAAAGCACCGCAGGAGCAAATCAAGACTGGGACGAGGACAGTTTTTAACAGGCTCTATCATCAAAACGGCAGAAAATAAAAACCGACTATATTTTAGGATTGAAAACAACCTGAAAGAAATGCGTTTTTTAACCTAGATTACGCTTGCTACAAAGTTTTTTAGCTTAATATAGAAAGTTTATATAGTAAATTCATGGCAAAATTAACCGTTTTTCAAACGGGTAGGTCGGATACTTGTATCCGACATTACTTAAAATATGGGCAAAGGGACATTTTAGGTGCTAAAAAGTTTGAAAAGCCTTATTCTGTAAGGCTTTTAGCGAGGTCAAAAGCTTTGAACACAAAAAATGCTTTTTCTGTGGCTCAAAACAGGTCAAAAAAGATGGCAGACAAAATCATC
>NZ_JBXGGR010000119.1:0-3418 GCF_056855035.1 Suttonella sp. | reverse complement strand
AAAAATCATCTACTTGGCAGAAAAGTGTTGTAAGATATTCCATGTTAAAGGGCTTTTGTGATGGTTTGTTTCGTCAAAACAGTAGATTATCACAATTGCTCTTTATTTTTTAGTGGGGTGCTTATCCCGAACTCAGGTTATACTACTTTTTTCACTTCTCCGACGATAGAACATGCCGACAGCATCGACTGTTTCAGCCAGCAATATGCAAAGCATTCAAGATATTTTGCAGCCTTTAAATACGCATTAAACAAGCTAAAAATATAGACCAGATTTTTTCGCAATTTAAAAAATCAAAATAAAAAAGATTGATGTATTGTTTTTAAATTTAAATAATAAACCATCATCAGAGGCGCATCTTAATTTATGGAGAAACGATTATGTATTTTGTTGATAATAAAGACATCACCGACCCTAGCGTCAATATCGCTTTGGAAACGTATTTGGTGGAGAATCGCTTAAGCGATGAGCCGATGCTGCTGTTTTACATCAATGAACCCTCGATTATCATCGGGCGCAATCAAAACACGATTGAAGAAGTCAATCAGCGCTATGTGGAAGAACAGGGCATTCATGTGGTGCGACGGATGTCGGGCGGCGGTGCGGTGTATCATGATTTGGGCAATTGTTCGTTTTGCTTTATTCAGGAGGAAAACGGCATGGCGCGCGATTTCGCCGCTTTTACCCGCCCGGTAATTGAGGCTTTGCATCAAATGGGCGCGAGCGGCGCGGAATTGGCGGGGCGCAATGATTTGCTGATTGAGGGCAAGAAATTCTCCGGCAATGCGATGTATGTGCGCAATGGGCGGATGACGGCGCACGGCACGATTTTATTCGATTCGGATTTGGATGCGGTAACGGCGGCGCTGAAGCCGCGTGCGGATAAGGTGGAGTCGAAGGGGATTAAATCGGTGCGCAGCCGCGTGAGCAATCTCAAGCCCTATTTGGCGGCGGAATTTCAGCAAATGGATACGCGTGCTTTCCGCGATTTTCTATTACTGAAGATTTTCGGTGTGAGCGAGCGTGCGCAAGTCAAGGAATATGTGCTGACGGAGGAGGATTGGCAGAAAGTGGCGGCGATTCGCGCCGAGCGCTTCGGCAATTGGGATTGGAATTACGGACGTTCGCCGGCATTTAGCATTCAGCGTTATCATAAATTCCCGATTGGCGCGGTGGATTTTCGTTTTAATGTTGAGCGCGGCGTGGTGCAGTCGATTCGCATCTTCGGCGATTTTTTCGCTTTGGGTGAGATTGCCGATGTGGAGCAGGCCTTGACGGGAGTGCTGTATCGCCGCGATGCGGTGGAAGAAGTATTTAAGCGCCTAGATGTCAAACAGTATTTCGGCAATATCGAAGCCCGCGAATTGGTGGATTTGTTTGTAGGCTAAATGATGAGGGATAGGGTTTTGGCGCGGCGGGTCTTGGATCATCTGCTGGCGCATTACGGGCGGCAATATTGGTGGAACAGCAGACATCGGCTTGAAAATTGGCTGTCTATGATTTTGATTCAGCGCAGGACTGAGGCGAATGCCAAACGTGCTTTGGAGTGCCTGATTGCCGCCGATGCCGTGAATGTGACGGATTTGCTCGCCATGCCCTTGTCCGATTTGCAGGCGTTTATCCGTTCGGCGGGTTTTTATCGGCAAAAGGCGGTATACATTAAGGCGGCGATGCAATCGTTTGCCGATTATGATGCGGATTTTTCGCGTTTTAAACGACGCGATACTGCGGATTTGCGGCAGGAATTGCTGAATATTAAAGGCGTGGGACAGGAAACGGCGGATTGTATGGTACCTTAACGTCAAAATGAGATTGAGAGATACACATTTCATCAGGAGAAGCGCCTGAAATAATCTCATTTTGACGTTAAGAGACTATATGCTGCTCTATCTTTTTGAGCGCAAAGTATTTGTGGCGGATCAATATGCCATCCGCCTGTTTAAACGTCTAAATTTAGGCAAAATCAAGTGCTTTTTTAAAAATATTTCCCTTTTATATATCCTGCCGTTTCGGCAGCAGTATCCCTGTTTTTTTCTAAAAGAGAAACAATATCTTGAAATACTCCTAAACGAGGTTTTCTCTCGCCTTGCGCCCATTCACGCACGCGGCGCGAATCTACTCCTAAGTCTCTAGCTAGATTACTTTGCCATTGATCGCCGTAAAGGACTTTACCTGCTCTTTCTAAGTCTTCAGGGTTAAAGTTGACCGTCATTTCTGTTTTATCCATATCTCATCCTAAAAGCACTATTATTGCCTATTTTTAGGCTTTTCCTAGTTCGTTTTAATTTAAACCACAAACTCAACATAATCCATCGCTGGTGCTTCGCCCGGCAGTTCTCTCGTTGTTGTATCGTAATAGACGGTTTTGCCGGTCTCGGCACTGCTGTGCAGAATCATCTCTATACCATTTGGTATCAGCGCTACCAACACATCGCCGCGTTTGCCCATAATCTTTGCCATAGCGCGTGGGTGAGCGGCAAAAAGGCTGTTAAATTGCTGATAAAGGTTCATGCTATATTTTTTTGTTTTTTATAGGCTTCTAGAGCGGCGATAAATAAGGCATTATTTGCCAAGCCTTGCTCTGTGGCGATACGCTCGAATTCCTCGACGACGGCTATCGGCAGTTTAAAGGCTTTGAGCTTGACATCTCGCCGAGCATCGCTTTCTGCCTGTATTTGATTGCGTGTTTTTGCCATTTGCTTTTCCCTGTGTTTTTGTTATGATTGAAAGAGGTGGGAGCTAATCCCACCCGTTCTCGTTACCAAGCTGCTTGCGACAGCATAAGTAGCGTTAGTAGAACGATTATTTTAATGACTGCATTCATCGGATAATCCTTTCTAACCCCCCATCGAAAGTTGGGGGTTTACTTTATCAGCACCTTGCTGATGTTGTGCATTATAGGTTATCCTACCAAATAATGCAAATATTTCACCTTGCTTTCCCTTTGTTATTTACAAAAACATCTATTTAAAATAACGGGTCAACACACGTACGGCGTTTTATCCTCCAACCCTGTATCAATGCTCGCGCCATGCGCCGCTCCCCTTATCTACTATAGTCGGAGAAGTGAAAAAGTAGTACAAGGCGGCGAGCCGCAGACACTACAGATAGTACGGCAAGGCGAGCCAACGCCGTAATACTTTTTCAATTCTTTGACTATACTCAAAAGATTACAGACAAATGATATTGGACAAGCTGGCATCAGGTCATAGCTACAGAAAGCTTGTTGAAGAATATCGACTCAGTGCAACAAGCATTCAACGTTGGAAGAAAAGCATATAGTCAAGAAAATCAAAAAGAGTTACAAATCCATAGGAAGTAAAAGAATAGTTTATCGATGCAATCTAAGCGCCAATCCTTGCGTTTACGTTTAAGCCAAGCCCACGTTTTCTCGATTGGCTTCAGATCCGGACTGTAT